>JBILBP010000020.1:0-16700 GCA_044353645.1 Planctomycetota bacterium
GTGCGGATCAGCTCGAGGTCGGCGCGGCCTTCGCCGAGTCGCCCTTCGAGAACCGTAATCAGGTGCTTCCACAGTGCGCAGGTCATCAGCACGTCGGCGAGGGCGCGATGCGCGCGCAGTCCTGGGGGTGGCGTCAGCTGCAGATGGCGCAGGAGGTCGCCGAGCTTGTTGCTGGGTGCGCCGCTGATCAGGCGGCGTGCGAGCAGCAGCGAACAGACGAAGGGACGCTCATGGGTCTGCGCCGCGAGGTCCATTTCGGCGATGAAGAAGCGCTGATCGAAGGAGGCGTTGTGGGCGACGCAGACGTGCTCGCCGAGGAACGCCCGCAGGCGTGGCATGACCGCTTCCGGGCACGGCTGGTCGCGGAGCATGGCATTGGAGATGCCGGTCAGCGAGGTGATGAATCCCGGCACGTGGACTCCCGGATTCATCAATTGACTGAAGGTCTCGACGACCTCGCCATCGCGGACGATCGCCGCCGCGACCTCGATGATGCGGTCGCGGCCAGCACTCAGACCGGTGGTCTCGAAGTCGAGGACGGCGTAGCTGCGCACTTACTTCTTCGTCCAGCGCCGCTGCCGCCAGTCGCGCAGGCCGTCGGGATCGAGGAAGGTCCAGGCGAGGATGCGACTGCGTTTCTGTCCCTGCGACATGGGGATGACGCGGACGGTGGCGGCGCCGGCGCTGGTGGCCTTGCGCTCAAGCTTGGCGACGTGCACCTCTTGCGCGACGAGGGTCGTGAACCACGCGCAGGAGGTCTTGAACTTGGTGCTGTCGTCGATCATGCGCGTAATGAAGCCGACCTCGCCGCCTTGGCACCACAGCTCGGAAGCCTGTCCGCCGAAGTTCAGCGTCGCTGACTTTCCAGACTTTCCAGACTTGCCGGCGTGGCCGGTCTTGCCGAGGTTGCGCCATTTGCGCTGACTGCCGGCATGGGCCTCGGCCGCCGAGGCATGGAAGGGCGGATTGCACATGGTCAGATCGTATTCCTCCTCGGCGTCGATGATGCCGGTGAAGATTCGCGCCGGCGAGGTCTGCCGACGGAGTTCGATGTGCCGCGCGATGTTGGGATTGGCGGCGAGGATCTTTTCCAGCGAGTTGATTGCCGCTGGGTGGATGTCGCTGCCGACGTAGCTCCAGCCGTATTCGCCATGGCCGATCAGGGGATAGACGCCATTGGCGCCGACGCCGATGTCGAGTACGCGCACCTGCCAGCCACGGGGGATCGTCGATTCTTTGCCGCCATCGCTGCTGGCGAGAAGATCGGCGAGGTGGTGGACGTAATCGGCGCGTCCGGGAATCGGCGGGCAGAGGAAACCTTCCGGAAAATCCCACTGCTGCAGGCCATACCAATCGCTGAGCAGGGCGGTGTTGAGGGCCTTCACTGCCAGGGGATTGGCGAAGTCGATCGAGAGATCGCCATACGGCGTCTTGGTGATGAACTTGGCTAGCGGCGGCGAGGCCTTGAGCAGCCGCGGCATGTCGTAACGGCCTTGATGGCGGTTGCGCGGATGCAGTTCGGCTGGTGTGGGCGCCGGGCGTCCACCGCCGGCGGCGACGGCGGCAGCGGCGGCCATCTCCAGGCGCTTGGCCTTGGGGATGCTGGTGCGTCTCTTGGGCTGGCCGTCAGGGGTCGCGGCTTTTACCGCCGCCACAGCCACTGCCGCCACGACGGATGCGGTTTTCTTCGCTGGCGGATGATTGGCCGCCAAGCGCTCCAGCACCTGTTTGTGTGCGCTGCGACGTTCGGCGTCCGAAGGTTGCGGCACTGGTGATTGCGGCGTCAGCTTCGGTAACGTCTTGGGTGTCAGCTTTTGTTTCAGCTTCGGTGTCAGCTGGTCAGGAATCGAGGGCGTCTTGGTCATGGCCTGAGAGCCTGGGGCTGGCGGCGAATATGCACCACAATCACGCCGCCCAAAAGCTACTGCAATGACTGGTCTGCGAGTTGCCGCCGCAGCCACGTGAAGAGATGTTCGCCCCCGAGGGCGGCGGCGCAGGTGGGGCTGGTGGTGACGCAACGTGCGGCGCCGTTTTCGTGTTTCTCTCTGGCCGTGGCCGCCGCCGTCAGCCCGGGGAGCGACCAGCCCTTGTCGCCAGCCATGCCGCAGCAGCCATGGGCCAGCGGCACGCGCCCGCCGGGTATGGCCTGCTGCAGCTGGCGATCCCAGCCCTGGCGCACATCCGCGCAGGTGGGGTGCAGCCAGACCTCACAGAGATCCGGAGACAGTTTCAGGCGCGGGGCGAGGACGGTGGCGACGAAGGTCGCCGGATCGAGCACCGCTACGCTGAGGTGCGCGGCGCAGGTGGCGGTGTCGGTGACCGCTATCTGTTCGTGGGCCCGCTCGTGGGCCCGCTCGCCAAGAGCGGCGACCGCCTGCGCGCGCACGCTGGCCTCGACCTCGGGGAATCCCTTCGATGCGAACGGCTGCCCGCAGCACAGGCCGTCAACCTGCGCCGGCAATTCCAGGCCGACGCCGGCGGCGGCGCAGAGGGCCCGCAGATCCTCGGCGACGGTGCCCATGGTCCGCGCCAGGCAGGTGGGGAAGTAGACGTAGGTCGGCGTACCGGCCAGGGCTCGCGGCGGATCGGCGATGACCGGCGGCAGGGGTATTGCGGTTCCCGGCAGGCGCCGTCCGCCGACCACCGCGAGGGCCAGACGGGTCAGGCCGGTGACCACGGCGATGTGCCGTGCGCTCCAGGCCGCGGCGTGGCGGGCCAGAGCTCCCCGGCGTCGGGCGCGGTGTTGGCGCATCACTGCCCCGGTGTCGATGTGCACCGGACAGGCGCTGGCGCAGAGGCCGTCGCCGGCGCAGGATTCCACACCACGTGCCTGCCAATCGGGGATGTCCTCACCGCGCGCGACGGCTCTCAGCAGCTGGATGCGCTGGCGCGGACTGCTCGCGAAATCGCGACTCGGGCACACTGGTTCGCAGAAGCCGCACTCGATACAGGCATCGATGAGCGGATCGACCGCCGGGAGGGTCTTGAGATGGCGGAGGTGGGCCTGCGGATCGTCGTTGAGCACTACGCCGGGATTGAGCAGGCCGAGCGGATCGAGGAGATTCTTGACCGCGTGCATGATCGCCACGGCCTCGTCGCCCCATTGGGCGCGCACGTACGGAGCCATGTTGCGGCCGGTGCCGTGCTCGGCCTTGAGGTGCCCGCCGTGGGCCAGGACCAGCTCTGCCAAGGCCGCCATGAACGCCGCATAGCGGCTGACTTCGCCGGCTTGGCTGAAATCCGGGGTGAGGGTGAAATGCAGGTTGCCGTCCTTGGCATGTCCGAAGAGCACGGCGTCGGCGTAGCCATGGGCGGTGAATAGCGCGCGCAGGGCGCGGACCCCCACCGCCAGCTCGGCGACCGGGAAGGTCACGTCCTCGATGACTACCGCCGTACCTGCGGCGCGCACTGCCCCCACCGAGGGAAAAAGTCCTTTGCGGATTGCCCAGTAGCGCGCCTGTACCGCCGGATCGCTGGTGAAACGAAGCTGCGGCAGGCGGCGCATGGCCTCGCCGAGCTCGAAGGGATCGTCGTGCTGCAGCTCGATGAGCAGGGCGGCGGGTTCGCCGGGCGGTAGTGGTTCGAGGAGCTTCGCGCTGACCCGCGCCAGGCTCACGGCATCGAGCAGCTCGATCGCCGCCGCTTGCGCAGCGAGCTCTGGGACGGCGGCGCAGGCGGCGTCGATGTCGGGATAGATGTGCCACGCCGTAGCCCGGTGCTTGGCCACGGGGATGGTCGCGAAAGTCGCCGAGGCGATGAACGCCAAGGTGCCTTCGCTGCCGATGAGCAGCTTCTGCAGGATGCGCGCCGGGACGTGCTCATCGAGGAACGCGTTTAGCGAATAGCCGACGGTGTTCTTGCTCGCAAAGGCGCGTTCGATGCGTGCCACCAGCTGCGGATCCGCGTGCACGCGTTGGCGCAGCGCCGTCAGCCCGGCGTGCAGCTGCGGCCGGGCGCGCGCGAGCGCGGCATCGTCGGCGGTCGAGAAATGGAAGCCGTCGGCGAGGACTACTTCGAGCGCCTCGACGGTGCGGTAGCTGTTGTGGGCGATGCCGCAGCACATGCCGCTGGCATTGTTGGCGACGATGCCACCGATCTCCGCGGCCTGGAGGCTCGCCGGATCGGGACCAAGCTTGCGCCCGCAGCCGGCCAGGGCGGCATTGACCCAGGCGCCCACCACACCCGGGCCGCAGCGCACGCGCTCGCCGCCGGCAAGGACCTCAAGCCCGCGCCAGTGCTCGCTGACCACCACCAGGATGCTGTCGCTGATCGCCTGCCCAGAGAGCGAGGTTCCACCGGCGCGGAAAGTCAGCGGCTGGCCTCGGCGAAGCAGGGCCTGGACATCGGCGATGGTCTCCGGAAAGGCCACCAAGCGCGGCACCAAATGATAGATGCTGGCGTCGCCGGCCCACTGCAGGCAGTCGCTTCGATCGGTGAGCAGGCGCACGGCGGCAGATGATGGCGTGATCTAGGCAGTATCATCATAAAGTTACCATAGTAATAACGAGTGGGGCTTGCATGGCGTGGCGCACAGCTTGGATTAACTACATGCGTATTCGTCCTCTTTCAATTCCACTCCCGTTGCTGGCGCTCGCCGGTGGTCTCGTGCTCTCTCTGGCCGCCTGTGCCGCACGTCAAGTGCAGTACACGCTGACCAAGAACGACGTCACCCAATCGCAGCTGATCCAGGATCAGAAGCTCCTCCGCGAAACCGGTGGCGTGCGTCAGGTGCAGACCGTGCACGAGGCCAACAACACCGTGCGCATGGTGCTGTTCCTCGATGAGACCAATGCCACCAAGGGCCTGCAGACGGCCACCGATCTCGGTTATCAGCAGGTGCGTAACTGAATCCGTCGCTGCCGGCGTTGACCTGGGCCCTGCCGCACGGCGTGCGCGTGGCGTGGTCGACGGCGGCCGAGGGCGATCAGCGTGACCCGGCGCAGCGCATGCGTTTTGCACGCACGCACAGCGGTGACCGCCCTCTGGTAGTCCCGCAGCAGGTCCATGGTGCGATCGTCGTGGCCCATGATGCCGCTGATCTCAGCTCTGCCGATGGCGTGGTCACGCGTGACCCTGGTATCGCCTTGGGGGCCTATGGCGCGGATTGCCCGGGCGTGGTCATCGCCACCCCCGACGTCGTCGGTATCGCCCATTGCGGCTGGCGAGGCACCGCCGCCGGCATGGTCGCGCAACTGTGCGCGGCAGTCGAGGCTCGCAGTACGAGCCCGCGTCGCGACTGGCACGCCTTCATCGGCCCGGGCATCAGTGGTGCCCACTATGAGGTCGACGGGCCGGTGCTCGCGGCCCGTGCCTGGCCGGTGGCGGCGTTGCGGCCCTCGGAAAACACTGGCCGGGCGCACCTCGATCTGGTCAGCGCCCTGACCGCCGATCTGCAGGCCGCCGGCATCGTCGCGGTCGGCCGCAGCCGCGTATGCACCGCCAGCGATCCACGCCTGCATAGTTTTCGTCGTCGCGGCCCTGGCCTGGTGCAAGTCTTGATCGCCTGGCGAGAACGCTGAAAAGGGCCGCTGCAGCGCTAGAAATCTGTCCGAAATAGATTCGGTCAGCTGACTCGGTCTGGTACGGCGTCTCCGGCATTGGCAAAGCGGGCGGATAGCTTTCGCTATCCGCCCGCTTTGCCGCTTTGGATCTGCCGCTTTGGATCTGCCGCTTTGGATCTGCCGCTTTGGATCTGCCGCACGATCCCTTCGCCGTGCTCATTCGCCTATTGCCGACAGACTCCTAGGCAAGCGAGGTTGGCTGGCACAGAATCTGGTTACTTGGCCTTGTGCATATCCTTCACCTGCGCGTAGCGATAGTAGACTTCCAACGACAAGGTGTTGTAGGCCGTCGTCAGAACGCGCCCGGCTTCGGCGCCACCGAAATCCTTAGGCGTCCAATCCCAAGAGCCATCAAAGCAATCGGTAGTCTTCTTCTGTGAATTGACCAGCAGATCACGAACCCTGGCGTTCCACTTAGTCCAGCGATCACCACCCATCTGGAAGATCGCCATAGTGTTGTAATACATGTAATAGGTATTGGTCGGCATCCCCCTCGGCATCTGCTCGTTCATTACCGTATTCGCCAGCGATTCCGCCATCACATCGCCATTGAGATGGCCAAGGAAGATTGCACAGACCAAGCCGATGGATTCACGCTTGCTTTCGCCCTCAAGGACAGCGGTCTCGTGATTCCAGGTGTAAGCGAAACGTGACGAATCATACGCGGTGATATCCTTCCAGGCCTTATAGGGTTCGGCAGCGGTTGCATTGGAAGCTTTCCAATGCCCTTCCAGCCAGTGCTTGGCACCGTCCATGCCCTTGCCGATGTTCAAACCGCCGGCCAGACCGGACTTTAAAGCCATGATGTTCCAGCCGGTGACGGATGAATCATTGCGACCCACGGGATTGGTGTAATTCCAGCCCATACCACCGACATAACCATCAGGTCCCGGGGTTTTATCCATATTTTGACGAGCAAGGATCTGATCGATGCCCTTTTGCGCCGGTCCGCGCAATTCTGGGTCGGCGGTCATGGCATAGGCTTCTGCTAAGGACATCACCGCAACGGGATGTTCATAGTTTTTCATGCCAAGTAAGCCGTCGGGCTTCTGAACCGACAACAACCAATCGATGCCTTTTTTAACCGTAGCCTTGTATTTGTTGGGCGTCTTGTGGTCGTACCCGGCCCCGAGGAAGCACAGCACCGCGTATCCGGTCATGGCAACGTTGCAATCCGAACCATGCGACTTCGGATCACCGCCCGGCTCGCATTTCAGGCCCTCGGTGCAATTCTGAAAGTACTTGTCGGTTTCCCATGAACCGTTGGGACTCTGGTGGCGCTTGAACCAACGCAGGCTCGCTTCCACCGCACCTTCCGAACCCTTACTACCACCACCTTTGCCGACCGCTCGTTTGCGTCCACCACCGCTGCGATTGCCGAACATCCCAGCTCCGCCGCCGCTGGCGCCAATCGCCGCAAATGCTCCCGAACCACCCATTTCGGAAACGGACTGAGCTTCTTCACGACCCTTGGGTTGCTGTGCATCGGTTTCCGCTTCGCGCTCGTTGTTCTCAATCGGCACATCGAGGTTAGAGATCGGCGAAACGACATCCGCTTCAGCCGGAGCATCGATCTCAATCTGAGGCTCAATGGTGCGCTCAGACTTGGGCTTTTCGACTTTCGGTGGTGGCGCCTCGATGGGGATTACCCGGGTTGGGGGCGTATCCTGCTCAAGTATCTTCGGGGCGCCGAAGACCGCGACCCAGGCCAGAATCAGCGCCGACAAGTGGATTCCACCGCTGATCAGCCAACCATAGATAGCACGTTTGGCCGAATTGTTGTTTTCAACCGGCGCTTCCTCGAGGATTTCCTCAGGTTCAAACTGATCGCCAGGCTCTTGATCGACATTGGTGCTCATGAGGGTCTCCGCTGAGAAATCGGTGAGTCTGTCTAAGAAGCAAACAACCAGGTAAAGTCGTGGGTAAGACTAGACCACAATAGCGCTCTGAGCAGCTGGATTACCCATCGCGTATTTCAAGTCCGTGAAACACGCTGACGAGTCCAGTAAATAGTTATTACTTAGTTTATATGATTAAATTATTTACTCAATTTTGATATCTCATTACTTGGCAGACAGCAAGTGCACCCTCCCCAAGCATCTAGCTGAGGATCAACCACCGCCGTGGCCGGAACCACAAGCAGACTCCGGGACGTCGCTCGCGACCTATATCGAGCGCGCCCGTGAGGGTCTGGCCTATGCAGAAATAGCGGCGCGCCTCAGTTAGCGTGGAGGGCGGCGTTGAGGACCACCTGATTCTTCTTGGCGATGACTTCGATCGCCCCGCTCTGACTGTTACGACGGAAGAGCAGATCATCATGGCCGGACAATTCAGCGGCCTTGATGATCCGCCCATCCGGCAGTTTGACCTTGGAGCTGGCGGTGATGTACAGACCGGATTCAACCGTGCAGCCATTGCCGAGACTGATACCCAGGCCGGCATTGGCGCCGAGCAGGCAGTCCTGACCGAGACTGATGACTTCTTTACCGCCGCCTGAAAGGGTGCCCATGATCGACGCCCCGCCGCCGATATCGGTGCCGTTACCGATGACGACTCCGGCGCTGATGCGGCCTTCGACCATGCTCTTACCCAGGGTCCCGGCGTTGAAGTTACAGAACCCTTCGTGCATCACCGTCGTGCCGTCGGACAAGTGCGCGCCAAGACGGACGCGATCAGCGTCGGCGATGCGTACCCCGGTGGGCACGACATAATCGACCATGCGCGGGAACTTGTCGACGCTGTGCACGCGAACCTCAGCGCCAGCACCCTGCAGCTGCATGCGCACGCGATCAAATGACTCGGGGTCGAATGGACCGTGATTGGTCCACACGACATTGTTGAGCAGACCGAACACACCTTCGAGATTCTGTCCGTGCGGCTTCACCTTGCGATGTGACAGCAGGTGCAGGCGGAGGTAGACATCGTGGGCATCGACCGGCCTGTGCGTGAGGTCGGCGATGAAGGTGACCACCACCTGCCGAGGGACTTCGACGCCATTGATGCTCTTGGCGGCCAGTAAGGCCTGGCGCAAGGATTGCAGGGCGACGATGTTGGCGTGGTACTTGCCATCGCCGAGGAACGGCGCGAAATGACCCAGAGCGCGTTCAACCTGATCGATCGACAGGTAGTGGGTCTTGGCGCCCGCCTTGTAGCCGGTGACCTGCGCCAGGACGGCGGCCGAGCCGAAGTTTTCGCCATGATTCACCACCGGGTACCAGGTATCGAGGATCTTCTGTCCCTGGGCGCCATCCTGGGGAATGCCCAGATGGGCGAGACCGACGGCGAACGCCGCCGGGCGCTGATATCCCGGCTGGCTTTCAACGGATTGGACGAGGGCGGTGAAGGCTTCGGACATGGCAGGACTCGTGGGTTGAAAAAACAAATTAAAAAAAATTAGGAGAAAGACAACGCGACCCATTGACCACGATCGCTAGGACCGCGACAGGCGTGCAAGGTCCGCGTCGCGGGTTCGGCGATGATGCAGGCATTGGTGCTGGTGCCCTGGCCATCCTCGGCGAAACGACTGATCGAATCGATGCCATGTTCGCGCTCGGCGAACAGCGCCTGCAGGCTGGCGACGGTGACCTGGCCGGCTTCAAGGGTCCGGCGCGCGGTGGCAAGCCGCGCCTGCGACGAGGCCGTGGCGGGCTCGCCCTCCTCGATGCGATGGACCTCATCCAGGCAATGGTTGGTGCGCGCCAACGCGCCCTGCCCGCTGATCTCGCGACGCACCGCCGTGGTCGCGGTGCATTCGACGTCGGTTACTCCGCTGGCATCCGCCATCCAATAGGAATGGGCGGCGGCACGGGGAGCGGAGGTGAGAATGGCCTCAGCTTCGCCGCGCGTGCGACTGCGCAGCATGCGATGCAGCAGCGACAGATAGGGAATACCGACACGCGAGCCACGGGTCTTGAGATTGGTGGTGCCGACAGCGACGCCGTATTCGTTCATACCCATCAAGCTCGGGCAGCCGGCGCAGGTCACCGACCAGGTGCGCGGGCCCTCGGTCGGCTGACGATGAACGGCGACCACGAAATCGAGATCGGTGGGATTGAGATCCCAGGTCTGCGCGGCGAGGATGTTCCCGGAGCGGGTCAGCGCGCGGCTGGCATGGGCGGTGGTGCAGCCCTCGCTCTCGGCGCTGATGCTACCGCTACCGAGCACGAGGATATCGCGGACATCGGTCATGTTGCCGGTGGTATAGAGATCCACGGCATCGACGCCGGCGGCCTCGGCGGTGGCGCCATGTTCGAGCCACCCGTGATGATCCCAGGTCTGCAGCAGATCCAGGCATTGCGCACCCAGGCGGCGCAGCGCCTGGTCATCGCGAATCCCGCGCTCAAAGAGGTAGACCTTCGCCGCCCGCAGGCGTTGCGCGACAAACGCCCGGATCGGCTCGCGCAAAGCCCGACCATAGGCGAGGCCCATCTCAGCCGAAGTCCCGACAAGCGTGATTTGAGGAAGCTGTAGCATAGCGGAATGCTATTCGGCGACAAAAAAACAACAGTCGCACCAATCCCCTGAAAAAACAATTGCAAATGAATGCCACCTGAATGCCTAGCAACGGCAGGCGCGGGTCGCCTCTCTCGCCACAACTACCAATCGTGCCTTGCTTCAAGCCGCGGCGACAGCGAATCTCAGATCACCGTCGACCTCGATCGACGCGCGTCAATTCGATACGCGTGGTGCCGCGGGTCACCTTCCCTCTCGGCGGCGAAACCGACATGAGCGGCATTCATGAGCGGCATTCATAAGCGGCACTGGCGGCGAGCGCGGCGACGGCGATGAGTGCGAGCATTGGACGCATGATGACTCCGTAGAGGCCGTGATGGTTGAGTTCAGAGCCGGTTATGCTGCGCACCCTACCACCCCAAGATGATATTTACGTGATGGCCGAGGATCCGATCGCGGTCGGTAGATGCATCACTTGGATCGTTCCTGTGGAGCACGCGGCTAACGGTTGCGCTGGCGCCATTGTGCCGGGCCGCAGCCGAGATGACGGATGAAGGCGCGGGTGAAGCTATGACGATTGGCGAATCCATGTTTTTCGGCGACGAGCTCGAGCGGATCGTCGCCGTGGGCGAGGGCCTGGGCGGCGGTGCTCATGCGCAGCTCCTGTACATAGCGCGACGGGGTCTGGCCCATTTCGCGGCGGAACATGCGCACCAGATGGTCCGGCGTGCAGTTGGCCACCTGTGCCAGATCGCGGTTCGAGACCGTGACGCCGGGGTCGGCGTGAATGTGGGCGAGCACGGCACCCAACGGGCCACGCTCATAACCGGGCAAGGTCCGCGCGCGGATCGCAGAGGGAAGGCTGGCGACGGCTTCGGCGAGGGCCGCATCCGCGAACGAGCGTACCCGCAAGACCGCTTCCGAGGCGACGCCAATGCCCACCGACAAGGATCGCCCGATGGCCAGCAGCTGCTGCGCTGCCTTTGCGGAATCGGCAATGACCCATGGCTCGGGAAAGGCCACACGCACCGCTGGTCTCGAGATGCCGCGCAGCTCAAAATGCGCAAAAGCGTGGCCGATGATCCCGTTCGCACGCGAAGCGAAATTCATCCAAGCCGGAATAAGGTACAATCGCCCAGGCTCCAGAGGCCGCCAAGAGGAGCCGGTGCAAATCGCGGCCCCAGCTCGATCGTTGGCATATAGGCGCCAATAAGGCGCCATAAGATCTGGATAATTCCAGCCATTAAGCAAATTACTGTAACCCAGGGCGACGAGCTCGATTGTCAATCGATCATGGATCGGCAATTCGATCATTCCCGGCGATACCTTCTGCTGATCGTTTTAAGGTATAAAATTATGAATCACAGCCATAGCCCGAGCAAGGGCCGATCTCTATCATCGGGCATCCCCGGAGCCCGCGCATGTCGTCCCTTCGCTTTCGCCACGTGCATCTCGATTTCCATACCTCCGAGAACATTCCCCATGTCGGAGCCGGATTCGAGGCCTCGCAGTTCCAGGCAGCCCTGCGCCGTGGCGGGGTCGACTCGATCACCGTCTTCGCCAAATGCCATCACGGCTGGCACTACCATGCGACCACCGCTGGTGTCCAGCATCCGACGTTAGCATTCGATCTGTTGAGTGCGCAGCGCGAAGCCGCTAGCGCCATCGATGTACGTACGCCCGTCTATATCAGCGCCGGGCTCGATGAGCGCCTGGCCAAGCTTCACGGCGGCTGGCTGCGCCGGTTGAAAGATGGCAGCGTCCCCTGGGCGGGGAGCCTGCTGGAGCCCGGCTTCCACGAGCTGTGCATGAACACCCCCTATCTCGATGTACTGGTCGCCCAAGCCCACGAAACCACCAAGCTGCATGGCGAACATGGGGTCTTCTTCGATATCGTCAGTCCTCGCGCGTGCTGGTGCTCGCAGTGTGTGAAGACTCTGATCGATGCCGGCCAGGATCCGCGCAACGATCAGCACGTGAATGATCTCGCGCGTCGCGTCTATCTGAATTACGTGGCGCGCATCAATGACGCCGTGCATGGCGCCCGACAGGGCGTGAACATCTTCCATAATGGCGGTCACATTCCGCGTGGCGATGCCGCCCTCGCCGCCGCCAATCCCAATCATCTCGAACTCGAATCCCTGCCCACCGGCGGCTGGGGCTATGACCATTTCCCGCTCTCGATCGCCTACGCCCGGCACCTGCGACGGAGCGATGGATCGCCTAAGCCATGCCTAGGTATGACCGGAAAATTCCACAAGAGCTGGGGCGAATTCGGCGGCTACAAACATCCCAATGCCCTGCGCTATGAAGCCGCTGCCGCTATCGCCCAGGGAGCGGGGGTCTCGGTCGGCGACCAATTGCACCCGTCGGGGCGGATGGACATCGCCACCTACAACCTCATCGGCGTGGCCTTCCACGATGTGAGAACCAAGGAACCATGGGTGAGGAATGCCCGGGTGCTCGCCGAGATCGCGGTGCTCTCGGTGGAAGCCTGCGAAAGCGACGCGACCAAGAAGAGCCATCTCGGCGCACTGAGCGATCTCGGCGCACTGAGCGATCTCGGCGCACTGAGCGATGAAGGCGCGGTACGCATGCTCCTCGACGGCCATCTGCTCTTCGACGTCGTCGATGCCCAAGACGACTGGTCACCCTATCGGTTGCTGGTGCTGCCGGATGCCGTGTCCCTGGATGCCGCGTCGGCCGAACGCATACGCAGCTTCGTCGCCCATGGCGGCAAGATCTTCGCCACCGGCACCTCGCTCATGCTCGAAGGCCGCCTGATCGTCGATGTCGGCTGTCGCGATGCCGGTGAAAACAGCTTCGATCCCGACTATATTCGTCCGCTGCAGCCGCTGGCCCCGTGGGGCGAGGCAAGCTTCGTGGTCTATGCCAAGGGCCGCAACTTGGTGGCCACCGGTGGCACCGTACTCGCACATCGCAATGAGCCGTACTTCAATCGCGACCTGCTGCATTTCTGCTCGCATCTCCACACCCCACCCAGCGGCCGCGATGGCGGGCCGGTGATCGTGCAGGGTCCGGCGGGAATCATCTGTGCGCATCCACTGTTCGCGACCTACCAGGAACAAGGAACCCAAGCGCTGCGCGACCTCGCGCTCACCTGCATCCGCCGACTCCTGGGCTCGACCATCATCACCGTCGACATGCCGTCAGCAGCACGGGTGTTCTTCGCCCGCCAGGAGGCGGAAAAGCGCGACATCGTGCATCTGCTCTATGCCCCGATCATGGTCCGCGGCACGATTCACGGCAAGCCGATCCAGGTGATCGAAGACCTCGTCCCCCTGCATCAGATTGCCCTGTCCGTGGCGCGCGCGCACAAGCCGAGCTCGGTGTCGCTGCAGCCGCAGGGCATCGTTTTGGCCAGTACCTGGGCGGATGGGAGGGTCAATGTCATCATCCCGCGCATAGATGGACATCAGATGGTGGTAATGGCGGACTAGTTGCCCTGGTGAACTAGTTGCCCTGGTGAACTAGTTGCCCTGGTGAACTAGTTGCCCTGGTGAACTAGTTGCCCTGGTGAACTAGTTACCCTGGTGAACTAGTTGCCCTGGTGAACTAGTTGCCCTGGCGGGCTAGTTACCCTGGGGACTAGCCGTCTCGGAAAACGAGCCAGCGCGGGTCACAGACCGGGACCCGCCACGGCCAAGCGACTTCTGGACACTGTGCCGCTCAGACGGCACGCTCGCGCTCATGCGCTACCTCATTACCGGCGGCTCCGGTTTCATCGGCAGCCATGTCACCGAGGCGTTGCTCGCCCGTGGAGATGTGGTCACCGTCCTCGATGATTTTTCGACCGGGCGCCGGGCGTACCTGCCAACGCATCCGCAGCTAACCGTGATCGAGGGTTCGGTCTGCGATGAGGCCGTGGTTGAACGCGCTTTGACTGGTGTTGATCATGTCGTCCACCTCGCCGCCGCTGTCGGGGTGCGCAAAATCATGGATGAACGGATTTCGGGCATCCGCACCAATCTCCAAGGCAGTGAAAACGTCCTGGTCGCGGCCGCCGCCCGACGCTTGCCGATCTTCTTCAGCTCGACCAGCGAGGTATACGGCAAGAATGCGACGACGCCGTTTCGCGAAGACGACGATAGCGTCTTCGGCGCCAGCAACCTGCACCGCTGGAGCTATGCCTGCTCGAAACTGATGGATGAATTTCTCGCCCTGGCCTATTTCCATGAACGCCAGTTGCCGGTCACGATCGCACGTTTCTTCAATGTCACCGGTCCACGGCAATGCCCAGATTATGGCATGGTGCTACCCAGATTCTGTGCGGCCGCGCTGCGCGGAGAGAACCTCCAGGTCCATGGCAGCGGCCAACAGAGCCGCTGCTTCCTCCATGTCCATGACTGTGTGCGTGCGGTCATCGCCTTGCTCGATGCCCCGGCAACCATTGGCCAGGTGATCAACATCGGCTCAGACGAAGAGACCACGATTCAAGGGCTCGCCGAACGCGTGCTTGCCGCCAGCGGCTCACGCTCACGCATCCACGGCATACCCTATGCCACCGCCTTTCCCGGCGGCGGCTTCGAAGACATGATGCGACGGGTTCCGGACACCGGTAAACTCACCCGCCTCACCGGCTGGAAGCGCCGCTATGACCTGGCGCAAACCGTCAACGATGCCCTGCAGTGGGCAGGCTCAGCACGCTGAACCGAGGAGCCTGTCGGAGACAGGCTCCTCGCAACTGCCGGTGACGATCAGACCCGGCCGAGACCCTGGCCGAGGTGGTAATAGAGCTCATTCCAGCGCAATTTATCGCGATAGCTCTCGATCTCGGTGTGAGCGTCGATGACCACCAGCTCGATGCCGGCGATGGTCGCAAAATCACGCATGTGCTCGGTGGTGAGCGCCTGCGTGAACACTGCGTGGTGCGCGCCGCCGGCATAGATCCAGGCCGCCGTGGCGGTCTTGAAATTCGGCAGGGCCTTCCAGATCGCGCGCGCCACCGGCAGCTTCGGCAGGGCCTGCGGCGGCGTCACGGTGTCGACCTCATTCACCAGCAAGCGGAAGCGATTGCCGAGATCCATCAGCGAGGCGTTGAGCGCCCGGCCTTGGGGAGCATCGAAGACCAGGCGTGCCGGGTCGGCCTTGCCGCCGATACCCAGGGGGTGGATCTCCAAGCTCGGCTGATGAGAGGCGATGGTCGGACAGACTTCGAGCATGTGCGCGCCGAGGACCAGCTCTTTGCCGGCCTCGAGGTGGTAGGTGTAGTCTTCCATCCACGACGTGCCGCCCTTGAGGCCGACGGCGGCGGTCTTCATCGCCCGCAGCAGCGTACAGGTCTTCCAGTCGCCTTCGGCGCCGAAGCCGTAGCCATCGGCCATCAGGCGCTGCACGGCCAGGCCGGGAAGCTGCTTCAGACCACCGAGATCCTCGAAGTTAGTAGTGAACCCCTTGAAGCCACCGTCGACCAGGAAAGCGCGCAGGCCCAATTCGATCCGCGCCTGCTCGCGCAGGTTGGCGTGCTGGGCGCCGCCCTTCTTCAAGGCCTTGGCCATGCTGTAGGTAGCCTCGTACTGTGCGATGAGCTTATCCACCGTGGCGTCGCTCTGCTGAGCCACGACATCGACCAGTTCGGTGACGCCATGGGCGAGCACGGAATAGCCGAAGCGGATCTCGGCGGCGACCTTGTCACCATCGGTCACCGCCACGTTGCGCATGTTGTCGCCGAAACGCACGAACTTGGCACCCTGCAGGTCATGCCAAGCATGCGCCGCGCGGATCCATGCCGACAAGCGCTCGACGACTTCTGGATCCTGCCAATGGCCAGCCACGACTTTGCGCTCAAGGCGCATACGGGTGTGCATGAAGCCGCCTTCGCGGTCGCCATGGGCTGCCTGGTTCAAATTCATGAAATCCATGTCGATGGATTTCCACGGCAGATCGCGATTAAACTGGGTGTGCAGGTGCACGAACGGCTTGCGTAGGTTCGAGAGACCGCCGATCCACATCTTTGCGGGCGAGAAAGTGTGCATCCACAGGATCAGACCGGCGCATGAGGCCGTCGCGCTTGCTTCAAGCATCAGCGCACGGATGTCGTCGCTGGTGGTCATCAAGGGTTTGGCGACGACCTTCAACGGCAACTGCTTGCTGCTATTAAATCCGGCGACGATCTTGGCGGTATTGTCGGCGACCTGCTGCAGCGCTTCCGCGCCGTACAGATGCTGACTGCCGGTCACAAACCAGATTTCAGCGGGACGAGAGGCATCGACGGACTTGGCCATAGTAGGTTCCTGTCCCCATAAAATCCATCGGGGCCCGCTACCACCAAGGGCGAAAACTCCACTAGGTGGACATTTCGTGATGCAACCACGGACAGCGCCGACTTCAGGGAAGCACTCCCAGAGCGAAGAATTTTTCCGACCTTGCGCGTTGTATCCGTGGTCCGGGTGAATCTCCATGACTGGATTCGCCGCCGCCAGATTGGCAGCCCGCGGTTACCAGACTTACCGAGGCGTACGCTTGGTGATGAGCGTTCTTCTGAACGGTCGAGCATGCCCGGCCATCTGAGTAAAAGAAACCGCCCCGAGCTATAAACTCGGGGCGGTTGAAGAAAAATCCAGGCAACGACCTACTTTCGCTGTAACACTATCATCGGCCCTGGCAGGCTTAACGGCCGTGTTCGGAATGGGAACGGGTGTGACTCTGCCGGTATGATCACCTGGA
>JBILBP010000212.1:0-5123 GCA_044353645.1 Planctomycetota bacterium
GGTAAGCTCCGCGAGCTGATCCGCGATCTTGGCGATCTCGTGCTTGCGGCTGACGACGCCGCCGGATTCCTGGCCCTGCTGGCGGCCGCCGGTCATGGCTCCGCCGGCATTGATGATGTCGCCTTCGCGGGTGACGATGCGGCAGCCCGGGCGATACCGCCGGCGCAGGGCGATACCGTCGTCGATGCTCTCGACGATCAGGACGTTGCCGAGCAGGTACTCGAAAGCCCCGCGCAGGCGCGGCTCGAACTCGATCAGCCGCGAGGCGATGCCGACGACCCCCGACTCGCGCAGCAGCTGATGCTCGATGCGCTCGCCACCGCGGATGTCGTCGAGGGGCAGGAAGGTCGCCCGGCCGCGTCGTTCGCGCTTGAGGAAGTCGATCGCCGATTTGGCGTCGTCCTGGGTCTCGGTGATGATGTTCTGGGCCTGGGCTCCGAGGGCGGTCTCGATCGCCACCACATCGTCATCGGGGATGCGGCAGAGATCGGCGACCATGCCGACGATGCCCGGCTGCTTGCCCATGGTCTGCAGGACATCGCGGACGCCACGCTGCAGGCCTTCGGCGCGATGCTCCTGATCGCGGTACATGCGCAGGCTGGTCTCGCTGCGCGCCGCCTGATGCCCCAGCTCGTTGAGCTCCTGATCGAGTTGGCTGGCCTGGGCGAGGGCAGTCTCGCGGGCGCGGATGCGCTCATCGAGAGCGCGATGGGCCTCAGCGGCGGCGATCATCGCCTGCTCCAGGGCCTGCTTGGCGGCGGCCTCGGCGGCAGTCGCATCCATGAGCTGGCCGGCCTGACCGCCGGTGCGATCCTCGAGGCGCTTACGGCGTTCGGCGGTGGCGAGCTTGGCACTTTCGAGACGACCCTGCTCGGCCTGGATGCGGGCCTGCTCCTTGAAGCATTCGATCTGCTTGGCCTTGGAGGTTTCGGCCTGCTGCACCAGGGCATCGACTTCCGCGAGCACCGCATCGAGCTGTTCACGGGTCTGCGACAAGGGCGTCGGCCCATGCGCCAGGCCGTCGTCGGCGGCGCCACCGGTCTCGGCGATGAGCTGGGCGAGATCGCGCTCGGCATGCGCGTGTTCAGCGGCCAAGGCTTCGATCTTGGCGGCGATGGTGGACATGATCTGGCGATCTTCCCCTTCGTGCTGAGCGAGTTCCTTGAGGCGATAGGCGGCGTCTTTGGCCTTATGATCGGCGACATCGCGCCGCGACTGGGCGGCGGCGCGTTGCTCGCCGATGTCGCGGACATCGCCTTCGAGCGTCACCAGGCGGACATCGGCCTCGATCAGCGCGGCTTCGAGCTCACCGAGGCGGGCGGCGCCTTCGGCCATCGCCAGGGCCAGGCTCTCGGCCATCAGGTGATGGCGGGTGTGCTCTTCGCTGAGGCGGCCGAATTCCTCGAGCGCGAAACCCAGGCGCAGATCCTGCACCAGGCGCGTCAGCTCCTGAAAGCGCAGGGCCGTGGCGGCTTGCTTGGCCACCGATTTGACTCGCCGACGGACCTCGTTGAGGACCTCGCCGATGCGCTGGAGATCGGTCTCGACGCGTTCGAGTTTGCGTGCGGCCAAGCGTCGGCGGACCTTGTAGCGGCTGATGCCGGCGGCCTCTTCGAGGATCAGCCGGCGGTCCTTGGTATTCGATTCGAGGATGAAGCCGACCTTGCCCTGCTCGATCACCGCGTAGGCGCTGGTGCCCATGCCGGTGCCCAGGAAGATCTCCTTGATATCTTTAAGGCGGCAGGCTTTTCCATTGAGGTGGTAGGCGCTGACGCCGTCGCGGAACAGGCGTCTTGTGATCGCCACCTCGTCGGTGTCGATGCCCGGCAGGGCATGCTGGAGCTGATCCATGACCAGCGTCACCTCGCAAAACGGCATGCTCTTGCGCGTCGCGCAGCCGTTGAAGATGACGTCGGTCATGTCCTCGCCGCGCAGGGCCTTGGCGCTCTGCTCGCCGATCACCCACTTGATCGAGTCGACGACGTTGGATTTGCCGCAGCCGTTGGGGCCGATGATGGCCGTGATCCCCTCCTCGAAATCGAAGGTCAGGCGATCGGCAAAAGATTTGAAGCCATAGGTTTCTAGGCGGCGGAGGCGCATCAGGAAGAAGATAATAGGGTCCCAAGCGCTGGCGGAACGCGTTTTTGCGCCCGCCTGCGAGAGCGGCGGCGGGCCAATGACTAATTATGTAGTAGATTTAAGAATGGTCTTATTTCTTGGGATCTTCGCGCTTGAGGGCTTCGGCGCGCAGCGCCGGATCGATGATCGAGGTCAAGCGCACGCCGAAATTCTCGTCGACTACCACCACTTCGCCGCGGGCGAGGAGGATGCCGTTGACGAGGATGTCGAGAGGCTCGCCGGCCAGGCGATCGAGCTCGATGACCTTTCCGGGAGTCAGTTCCAGGATGTCCTGGATGATCATGTCGGTGCGCCCGAGTTCGACCGTGAGCACCACCTGGATGTCTTTGACCAGGGCAATGTTGGCGCTGGGGCTGGGCGGTTGAGCGACGCCTGAGAGATCAGGGAATTCAGCGGGAGTGACAGCGGATTCTTCGGCCATGGGAGGAGTCCTTCAAGCAGGGGCGCACAGGGGAGTGGTTAGCGTTCGCGACCGTCGGGGAGAACCCGATCGACGAGCAATGCGGCTTTTCGTCCGAGCTTGCCCGGGCGACCGATGATGCGCAGCTGGTCTTTGATGAACCCCTTGGTCACGGAATTGGTGCGTTCATCGAGGACCATGACGTCCCCGACCTTGAGATTCATGATCTCGTCGAGGCAGAGGGTCGTCTGCCCGAGGACCGTCTGCAGGGTGAGGGTGCTATCGGTGACCACGCGCTTGAGGTAAGTTGCCTGTTCAGGGGTCTGCTCGCGGTGCATCGAGGCGAAGCTGAACTGGTTCGAGAGCCGTGAGAGGATGCCATCGAGCGAGATGAAGGGCACGCAGAAGCACAGTTCGCCGGGCTCCAGTTCGCCAGGTGCGGAAATGGCGAAGGTCGAGACCAGGACCATTTCCGAACTGGGGATGACCTGCACGAACTGCGGATCCATCTCGCGGGCCTCGACCACCGGCGTGAACCGCGTCAGCTCGCTCCAGCCGTTGGCGAGCTGCTCGAGGAAGCGCTTGATGACATTATCGAGCAGGGACTGTTCAATGGTGGTCAGGGCGCGGACCTTGTCGAGCGGCTTGCCGGGTCCGCCGAGCATGCGATCGAGCAGGCTGAAAGCGAGTTTCATGTCCATGGTCGCGAGGGCGCGCTCGGGCAGGGGATCGAGCGAGAGCACGTTGATGACCGTGGGATTGGGCAGCGAATTGCGGAACACTTCGAAGGTTAGCTCACCCAGCGAGACGATGTTGACCTCAAGATTGATGCGCAGGTATGTTGATAGAGCCATGGTCGCGCTCTGGGCGATGGCCTCGTGCAGACGCTGCAGCGAGCGCAGCTGCTCGCCGGAGAGCTTGTTGGGCCTGACGAAATCGTACTCGAGGACGCGCTTCTCGCGCCGCCCATGGCCGCTGGCGGATTCGTCGACGCTGGAGAGAAGGGCGTCGAGCTCTTCCGAGGAAAGGATCTCATCAGCCATGACGGCATCCGTCCAGGCCCGCGCTCATTGCACGACCAAACCGCTGAGCACGACCTTGAGCACCACCGGCTGGGCTGTCGGCAGTTCCGGGGAGAACGCCTTGATCTCCTTGTCGGCGAGATCCTTGAGGCTCTTCTCCAGACGCTTGTAGATCGATTGCGAGGTCAGCTCCTCGAGATCGTATTGCTTGAGGCTCTCCTCGATGCGGGCCTTGATGATGCGTTTGATCTCGCCGCCGACCTCGCCACCGCCGTGACCGCCGCCGCTCAGACCGATGGCGGCGGCGGCCTCGGTGGTGACCCAGAACGCGGGCACGATTTTGACGAAGCGTTTGCCGCCCTGATCCCTGATGTTGGCGACCACGTCCTCGATCACCATCTCTTTGGCCGAGTGCAGCAGGCTGTGCTGTGCGCCGCCTTCGGCGTGCTCACCTTCCTCGCCATGCGCGGTCTCGCCATGGGCGCTCTTGGTACCGGTGGTCTCCGGGGCCTTGGCGAAGAACTTGGCGAGGAACAGGCCGACACCGACACCGGCGCCGACCAGGACCACGACCGCGAGGATCGGGCCGAGCAGGGCCTTGATACCACCGCCGGCGGGAGCCGCCGCTTTGGCGTCCTTCTTGGCATCCTTCTTGTCGCCGTCGTTGTGTTTATCGTCAGACATGGAACTGATTCCGGAGGAGGAGCGGCAACGGGAGCATTACGCACATGGCGGGCCGATGCCGCGGGCTCATGGTCCGGCTCCTGCTGCCGCTCCTGGCGTTGCCGATGCCGGCATGCGCTTGAGCAGCTGGCGCTGGACGTCGAGGGCCTTGTCGGCGTCGACGGCGCGCAGCGCCTCGAGGACCTCGGCGCGCTTTTTCGTCGCGCCCTCGCCCATGGCGATAAGGATGTCGGCGACCTCCTCGGGCGCGGAGTCCTTGAGATAGCCGACGACCTCCGGGCCCTTCATGAAAGCATAGAGAGTCGCTAGGCGCTGGATTTGATCCGGCGAACGGCGCTCCAGGCTCAGCTTAAGGAGCTCGCGGTGGATGGCGGTGGTAAAGCCCTCAGGCACGCTCTTGTCGAGCTCGGCGATGGTCAGCAGCTTGGCGGCCTTCTTCTGTTCCATCAACGCCAGGTACTTGGCGATCTCGCGCGGCTCAAAGCGTTTGAGCGACTGCCAGGCGGCGTCTTTCATCTGCTCGTAGAGCTTGGCCTGCTGCTGGTAGCGCGCCTGTTCGGCTTCTCCGAGCTGCTGCACGGCGGCAGTATTCTGGACCTGTGCCGAGGCCCACTGGGCGCGTTCCTCGTCGAGACGCCGGCGCTCATCCTGGGTTTCCTGGCGGCTGGCATCGAGCTGCCGGCGGAGGTGTTCGAGGTCGCCCTTGGCCAACGACAGTTCCGCATGCTGCTGATCGATCCACGCCTGGCGCTCGTCGAGGGCCAGGCGCCGGCGGCGGAGGTCTTCGATGACCTGCGTCGCACGGTCGGCATTGGCGCGCTCGGCAATGCGCGTTAGCAGTTCATCCTCGGTGACGCCGCCCGCTGGCGGTTCGCTCT
>JBILBP010000213.1:0-5112 GCA_044353645.1 Planctomycetota bacterium
CCGCCGAGCAGCACCAGCGACCACAGGCTGTTGACGAGGTTCAGGTTGCTCATGAGCTGGAAGGTCGTGACCAGGGCCGCCGCGCCGCTGGGCAAGAACATGGTCGCGACGAACAGGTAGTAGACGATTTCACGCCCGCGGAACCGATAGCGAGCGATGACGTAGCTAGCGGGGATGGCCAGCACCAGGCAGAGCAGGACCGAGCCCACCGAGGTGACGATGGAGTTGCCGATATAGTGCCCGACGGTGGCCCAACCCTTGGCCCAGTTGTCCCACTGCCACTGCGAGGGGGCGTCTGGGAGCCAGGGGTTGGTGACGTACTGGGAATTACTCTTCATGCTGATGACGAGCATCAGGACGAAGGGCACGAAGCTGAAGAAGAGCACCGTCCACAGGAGGAAGTGTTTGCTCGTCTCTTTGAGAAGACGGAGTCTGGCGGGAGTCATGGCAGGCCTTACTTCTCAACCGTGATGTGGCGCTGATAGATGACAGTGATGTAGAGGATCACTGCGAACAACACCATGCCCAGGGCGCAGGCATAGCCCATTTGGCCATCGATGAAGGCGGTCTTGTACATGTAGAGCCCGGGGACCATGGCGGCGTTTCCGGGACCTCCATCCGGTCCGAGCAGGATCAGGAAGAAACCGTAATCGGTGAGCGTGCCGATGGTCAGGAAGATCAGGTTGATGCGCACCTGGGTCATGATCAGCGGGACCTCGATCTTGAAGATCTTGCCCCAGAAGCCGATGCCATCGAGTTCCGCCGCCTCATAGACCTCCTTCGAGATGTTCTGCAGACCGGCGAGATAGATGAGCACGCCGATGGTTCCGATCCACGGGAAGCCCCAGAGGATCGCAGCTGGGATCACCAGTTTGGAATTGCCCAGCCACGCCGGATGGCCGTATTCGAAAGCATTGGTCGGCTTCGGCCACAATTGCGTGAACAGCACTAGGCAGAGGCCGAACAGCACCAGCGACCAGGCGATGGTGCGCAGGCGGCGCGGAGCGGTGAACTCATCGCGGGTGGTGAGCCAGCGCACCAGGAACGTGATGAGGACGACACTCCCGGCGGCGCGCAGTATGACCGCCAGCAGGTCCGGGCCCCAGCACACCAGTGCGGCGCCGACCACCAGCGGCAGGAGCATCCAGAAGTGCGCCGCTCGCCGCCAGCCGCGGGTTGCGAGGAGCAGAATGGTGGCGCTGAGGATCAGGCCCCAGGCGCCCCCGAAGCCCAGTGAGACGAGCTTGAAGGGAGCGGTGAGTAGCCACTGCCAGGACGGCTGATCGCTGGCTCCGAGCAGATCATTGTTCACGAAGGTGGCGGCGGCGGGCATCGAGGTGTCGAGCCAATGCAGCACCGGCATCAGGCCGGTGGCGTTGAGGAAGACGTTGAAGATGCCGACGTTGGCATCGAAGAAGCTCTTCCATAGCAGGAGCGTGACCAGGCCAGGAATGACCATCGGAATCACGAACAACACCCGATAAGCATACTGCCAGCGGTCGGATTTCAGACGGTGCAGGACGATAGCGGCGAAGATCGACGGCCACATCTTGATGAGGTTGGCCACTAGGAGGATGAGGATGAGTGCGAACGACCACCAAAATTTCGGATCGGCGGTGAAGATCTCGACGAAGTTGCCCCATTGCCGCCATTCGAGGACGGTCGACCCATTCCACTTGTACAGCGAATAGCGGATGGTTTCGAGATTGGGATAATAGCTGAGGATCAACAGGCCGATCAAGGAGGGCAACAGAAATAGCCAGCGGACCGTGGATTGCCGGACTTTTTCTAGACGCAGGGGACGTTGTTGCTCACTCATGGCGAGCTTTCAGGGAATTTCTTGCCGAGCAAACCGGCCGTCTCATTGAATAGGATGCGAACGCCGGCGCCGTTCAGTTTGTTCGCCTGACTGGTAACCAGGGCCCGGTACGCGTTCGTGGCGCCTTCGTTGCCCGGTGCCAGCAAGGGCAGGGTGGCCTGGACGGCGATGGTGCGCTCGAAGGAGCGCGTGTTGGTACGCGCGTCATCGATGGCGCGGCCCCAGAAACGCTGTTCGCCGTACAGCGGATCATTCCACACCTCGTCCATCTTCTTCGCCAGCGTCGCCGAGTCAGATTCGTTGACGAGCAACGACGCGATCTGGCCGCGATAGGTGCTGCCGACCTGACCACCCTCGGTGTCGCCATTGGCGGGCGACCAGCCGGAGGCAGTGAGCATGCCTTCCAGAGCCGGCTGGAAGGCCTTCATGCGCTCGCTGGCATGGCTGCCGATGATGCACGGCACCCAATCGGCTTCATGGTTGAAACGTTCGTTTTCGGCGAAGCCGGTGAGGTATTGCATGAAGTCGATGGCATCGCCGATGGCGGGTGAACGCTTGTTGATCGCGAAGCAGCCGGCCGCGCGATTGTCGGCTTCGGTGGCGGGTAGGCGCGGGGGATCGCCCCATGGTTCACCTGGGGCCGGCAAGGGCAGCTTTGCTATTTCGACCGGAAACTTCGCCAGGCTGTAGACGGTGGCGGCATCCCACGAACCGGTGAACAGCACGCCGGCCTTGCCTTGCACGAACAGGAACATGGCGGCGTCGCGATCCATGGCGGTGAAGCCACTGGGGAATTGCTGGGAGATGGCCTGCACCGCATCGGCGAAGGCGATCTGCGAGGGATCGGTAAAACTGATGCGCTTGCCCGACCACCCGGCATACCCTTCGAGGGCGGTGACGATGCCGTTTCGATCGGTATCGAGTAGCGGCTGCCAGCCGGCCGAAAATGGCGTGATCAATCCGCTCCAGAAGTAGGCCGAGTATTGACTGCCGGCGATGGGGATGAGGTCATGACCGGTACGCTTGCCCAGTTCGCGTAATTTCCTGCAGGTCGCGAGCAGTTCGCCGAGGGTCTTGGGAACCTGCCGGCTGCCGGTGGCCTGCTCGAGGAGGTCGAGATTATAGCTCAGGCGACCGAAGGCTTGGAAGCACGTGGGGATGCCGTATTGAGCTTGCAGATCACTGTCCCAACCGCCGAGCATGCCGTCGACAAAGGTGTTCTTCCATTTCATCTTCGGTAAGGTCTGACGCAGGTCCGTGGGCAAATCGACCGGCAACCGGGCGCTGGCATTGTAGGGGTTGGGAGTCTGGACGATGTCCGACAACGGCAGCATGTATTCGGCTTTGTTGGTGCCCTGGAAGGCCTGGCTCCAGCCCATCTCGATGATGTCGGGAGCCGTACCTGCGATCAGATGGGTATAGATCAGCTGGGTATAGACTTTTTCGGTCACCGGCAATTGCACGACTTCGACTGGATGATCGATTTCACCCTTGGCGAATTGTTCGGCTTTGTCCTGATTGTAACGCCCGATCAGCGCTTGCAGGGCCTGCCGGTATCCGAGTTCGAGCTGCCAGTGCGCAATGCGGATGGTGTGCTTGCCGCCGGCGGTGGCGTGGTGTTCGACCGACCACACCTGCCACAGGCTGAGCAGTACCGTGACGCTTAAGAGCAGGACCCCGAAATGGTTGATACTGAAGAGCTTTTTTGCACGCGAGGGCGCCGTGTAGGAGATCTCTGGGGTGCTGCTCATGGGGTACTGGCTTTCTTTGCTTTTGCTTTTGGCTCTGGCTCTGGCTCTGGCTCTGCCTCTGCCTCTGCCTCTGCCTCTGCCTCTGCGACCGTCGTATCGAACCAACGCAGAGGCGGCGGTTCTTGGCCGAGACGTATGATCGCTTGCTGCGCTTCCCAGGCTTTGCCGCTGGTCGGATAATGAAGGACGATTTCGCGATAGGCGGCGATGGCGCTGGCGGTGTCGTGCAGGTCTTCGCTGAGCTGGGCGAGTCGCCACTGCATTTCCCAGGCCCGGCTTGGCTCGGGAAGACCGACGCGGATCGCCTCGCGTAAAGCCGCGACGGCCTTGGCTTTCTCGCCGAGCGGGCGTAGCCAGGTTTCGCTGACCAGCTGCCACAGCGTGCCCGTCCACGGATCGTGAGGGTGGCTCTTTAGACGTGCTTGCGCCAGGGCGATGCCTTCATGGATCTGAGCTGGATCGAGGGTCTGCACATAGGTGCCCATCAGGCGCACCGTCGCCTCGCCGGCGATCGGAGCTTCGGACCAGCGCGCGATCACCGTCCGGTACTGTTCGCGAGCTCCCGCGAGATCGATGGTGTCACCGAGGAAATCGATTTGTTCGCAGATGCGCCCGAGGTGCAGGGTCGCGAGAGCGGCTTCGGCATCGTCGCCGGCCGTCAGCGCGCCGTAGAGGGCGACGGCTTCGCTGATCCCGCCGGCGGTGACCGGCGCTAGGTGCTGGGCGCACACCGCCTGACCAAGCACGGCCTGCCGCCCTTCATGACTCTTGGCGGGAGCAGCCCTGGCGGCGCGGTCGAAGGACGCTCGCGCCAGATCGAAACGGAACCCGCCGAGGGCTGCCGTGCCGCTGGAGATCTCATGCGCCACATCAACTGTTTGGGTAGTTCCGCAACTGCTTACGAGCGCGGCAACAGCACAGATAAAAAGAATGCGGAGCATGAGTTATTATTACCGTATATTGATTAAAGCATATTGTCATTCGTGGTCAAGTTTTAGAGCTCCGGATTCGCTTGCCGACTCAGTTACGCGTGGTTTGGGCCCAGATGGCGCATAATACCAGACCAGCCGCTATTTCAGTCAGCTGATCGGCTGGCCATTTTCTGAGGTGACCGCGGATGAGTTTTTGCTGCTGTGGCGTTCATGTCACCACCCGAAGAACTTCACTGCCCAAGCTGATTTCGGACTTCTACCCATGAGTAAACCCACGAGGAGCCGATCATCTCCGACAGACTCACAGGCCTTCCCAGCTGTTCATGCACTGCGGATCTACCTCAACAGTTCACGGACCTACTGTGGCGGCACGACAATTCGTCTCCAATACGTGTTGAGATCAAATCCCATTCTTGGGGCTGAGGATCCCTGAGCCTATGTGCAAACCAATTTCGGGCGTCGCGCTTTGCGAGGATGCTCTGGTGAGGATCAACCCTGCACGTCCACGTGCGGGCGGATTTCGGCGTGCGGTAGGAAGAGCTCCGCCTGGCGTTGCTGTTGCTGATCGCGCAAGCGACCGAAGACGGAATTCAAGGCCGCCGTCGAGAGC
>JBILBP010000214.1:0-5002 GCA_044353645.1 Planctomycetota bacterium
CACCGCGGTAATCGCTATCGATGGTGCCCGGGGCATTGGCCACCGTCAGGCCCTGCTTCAAGGCCAGACCAGAACGCGGGCGAACCTGGGCTTCGAAACCGGCGGGAATTGCCGCGCAGATGCCGGTAGGCACCAGGGCGCGGGCAAAGGGCTTGATGGTCACCGACTCGGCGATGGCGGCCTGCAGATCCAGACCGGCGGCACCGGCGGTGGCGTAGGCCGGCAACGACAAGCCGAGGAAGTGGGGAAGCGTGGTGACCTGGACTGGGATCATGGGCGGACACTACTCACGACAGTTCCTCGCGGTAGTCGAGATCTGTGCCGTGGGTCTCAACCATTCGCCACAGCCCGACCAGCGCCAAGGCGAAGCACACGACGCCCAGAACGGCGACGACGGTGAGGTAGCCGAAGTGTTCCTGATAGGCGAAGAGCAACCAATTCATCGGGTAAAAAAGCCCACGGGCGATGTTCGGCACGGTCGTCGCAACGGTCCCGCGGAGGTTGGTCCCGAACTGCTCGGCGGCGATGGTCACGAACAGCGCCCAGAACCCGACTGTCAGGCCGAGGATCAGGCACATGCCATAGTACATCGTCGGCGACAGGCCGCGTAGGCAGAGCATGGTGGTGCAGGCGACGGCACTGGCGGTGAGGAAGATCAGCAAGGTCAGCCGGCGGCTGGCCAAGGCGTGGGTCATGAAGCCGGCCGCGATATCGCCGGCGATCAGGCCGATGTAGCACCAGAGAATCGCATCGGCACTGGTCACCGGCCCGGTGACGTCCAATTTCTGCGCGGTTTTGGTCGCCAGAAACACGAAGATCCCGACCACGAACCAGGTCGGCAGACCGATGGCGATGGAATTCAGATACCGGCCGAAGCGTTGCGGTGAGGTGAACAGCAGTTTCAAGCTGCCCTTAGGCAGGGTCGCATCGAGGGCCTGGAAGAGCCCTGATTCGTGCGCGAGATAGCGTAGCAGCAGCAAGGCGAAGCCCATCGCTCCGCCGCACATGAAGGCAGTCGGCCAGGTCACCCATTTGGCCATGCCGTACGCTAGCACCGCACCGGCAACTCCGACGCTGGCGACCAGGGTCGCCCCGAAGGCGCGCCGTTCACGGGGGAGCATTTCGACAACCAGGGTGATCCCCACCCCCAGCTCGCCAGCCAAGCCGAAGCCGGCGATGACGCGCAGGACTTCGTACTGCCACAGCTGGTCGACGAAGGCGTTCAAAAACGTGGCGCTGGAATAGACCAGGATCGAGCCGAACAACGTCGCGACCCGGCCGAAGCGATCGGCGATCATGCCCCAGACGAAGCCGCCGACGAGCATACCGATCATCTGCAGGCTCAACAGATATCCCAGCGTCTGGACCACCAGCTCGGGGGCGATGCCGATCGCCCGCAAGCTCGCCGGGCCGACCATGCCGATCAGCACCAGATCATAGATATCGACGAAGTAACCAAGGGCGGCGACCAGCACCGGCAGGCTCAGAACCGACAATGGGAGCGGCGGACGCGGAGCTGAATTCATGGCCGCGAGAGGCTAATGCCCGAATGCGGCTACGCTTGCGAAGAATGCCGTAAGCCCACCGGACGACCTCAGGTGATGCTGGTCTGCTCGCGCGAGTCCGATCTTTTGCTCATGGTAGACTCCTACACCTACACCCTCATGCAAAAACCCGCGTTTTGCACGCGGGTTTTTGCATGAATCACAACCCGTTGCCGGGCTGAACTCAACGATGACTCACACCAGCGCTTGCGCAGCCTTGATGATGGCGGCGCTGTCCATGCCATGCTTTTTATACAATTCGTCAGCGGTGTAGGCCGACTGACCGAACTCGCCGTGCACGCCGAGGATCTTGGCTTGGAAGGCCACGCCGTCGTTGACCAGGGCCGAGACCAGCATCGCTCCAGCGCCGCCAACGATCTGATGATCTTCGACGGTGATCAACTTGCCGCCGCAGGCCGCCAAGGCGGCCTTATGGGCGGCGAGGTCGGGATGGTTGGCCAGGGCGTTGTTGAGCACCAGGGCGCCGATGCCTTCGGCAGCCAATTTCTCGGTGGCCTTGAGGGCATGCACCAGCAACGAGCCGGTGGCCGAGATGACGACCTTCTTGGCCTTGCCAGCGGTGGTGTCGGCAACCGTCAGGGCCTTGCCCCACGCGTAATCCTGGCCGGCAGTCTTGAGCGTCACCGGGAAATTCTCACGACCGCAGAAAAACAGGATGCTGTCCGGCTGACGGCCAGCGGCGCGGGCATCGACGAAATGCTGGATCGCAGCGCCCATTGCCCATTCGGCTTCTTCGGCACTCGCTGGGCAATAAGTCTGCATGTGCGGGATGGCACCGGTCATCGCCAGGTACTGCAGGCCCTGATGGCTGGCGCCATCGGCCGCATCCTGGAAGCCGCTATGCGAAAACACCGCGATCACCGCCGCCTGGCTGAGGTTGGCCATGCACAGGGGCAGGAGGCCCTTGGTCACGCCGAACTGCGCAAAAGTGTCGACAACCGGGATGAAGCCCTGCTTCGAGAAGCCGGCGGCAGTCGAAATCATGTTCGATTCGGCGATGCCGACTTCGAACGACAGCTGCGGGTATTTCAAGCGGAAGGGCGCGACGCCGGTCGAGCCCTGGAGATCGGCGCTGACGCTGACTACCGGCAGGCCCTTGTCGGCGGCGGCAATCATGGCCTTGGGGAAACCCGCCTGGATCTTGTCCTTCTTCACCGGCGCCGGGGCAGTGCTGGGCACGCCGGCATTGGCGTCACGCGGCTGGGCGGACAGTTCGGCCTTGGTCTTCTGCGCGGTCTCGATCTCGCTCAGCCAGGCTTCGGCCCACGCCGGCAGGGCCTGGCCATGGTTGATCTCGGCGACGAACGCGCGCAGCTTGCCATTGACGCAATCGGCTCCGGCGAGCGGGAAGCCGTGACCGCCGGAAGCCGATTTCTCGGTCGCAGCAACGCTGTAGCCCTTGACGGTCTTGGCCCAGATCGCCACCGGCCGGGTACGGTCGCCTTCGGCCAGCTTGAGGGCCGTCTCGACGGCGCTGAAGGCCGCCTGCAGATCGTTGCCGTTGGCAAGCTTGATGACGTTCCAGCCCTGGGCTTCAAGCGCCGCGAAACTCGGCTGCATCGAGAAGCTGTCGGCATCGACGCGGCCCGAGAGCTTGGTGTTGTTGTCGGAGATCACGAGGACGAAGGGATTGACCTGATCCTTGCCGGCCAGGCCGGGGATGGCCGCGATCGACTCCTTGGCTTCGCCTTCCATCATCGCACCGTCGGAGATGACGCAGATGGTAGCGCGGGCGTTGTCGGCGAGGCGATCGGCCATGGCCAAGCCCTGGGCGATCGGCAGCGAGGAACCCAACGGGCCGTTTGAGATCATCACCCCATCGGCGAAGAGATGACTTTCACCGTGGCCGGTGAGCTTGCTGCTGAGCGAGCGGAAACCCTTCAGCGAATCGATCGTCAGGCCGGCGAAACCGTAGTTGGCCTTCAGGGCGTAGACGCCGTTCTCGGTGTGGCCGGCGTCGTTGGCAAAATTGTAGCGGTCGTACCAGGTGCCGGTGGTCGAGAACATAATGCCGTGGATTGCAGACATCAGCTCGGCGAGGGCTGCCGGTCCACCCCAATGGCTGGCCGCTCCGCCGATCACGGCGTTCATATCCATCAAGGCCACGGCGAGACGCGTCGCCGTCGGATCGGCAACCGCCACCGTGCTGCCGTCGACGCGCTTGACCTGGGCGGCGAACTGCGGCTTGCCAGGATTCCCCGCCAGCGGGTTCTTGTAGGTCAAACCTTTGCGGTGACGAAGTTCAGGAGCGATGGTGGCAGCAGCGCCGAGGTCGACAGCCATAGTAAAAAATCTCACGCAGGGATTATAAGGTCCGGACATAATCGATCTCTGGTTGCCGGTGCAAGCCCCCGGAACCGCTTCCAGGCCCCCGTTACCTTCAAGAGCTAGATCATGCATGCCGGCCGAGATCGTCAGACGCACCAGGCCTGCACCCGGCACAACGCGTGACAGCCCGAAACGACGACCTAAGGTCTCAGCCCATGCGCTCAGCCCTTCTTTGTTCCCTGGCATTTGCCGGTGTTTGCGTCGCCAATGTGGTCTCGGCAGCCGATACTCCGCGCACTCCCACTCCTATTGGCCCGGCAGTTGCATCCAGCGAACCGCTGAACACCGGGGCCTTCGTCAACCACAAGGTCTCGTCACGGAAGATTTCCGTGAATCAACCGGTGCGCCTGGAGTTCACCACTATGCCCCGGCAAGTGGAAGGGGTCGACATCGCCGCCGTGGTGATCAATGGCATCAGCATGGCCGGCGGCACCACGTGGCGGCTCAACGGCAAGCCGAGCGTGAATGAAGATGCCAAGATCAAAACCATCACCGTCGCCGTGACCCTCTTCCCGCGCACCACCGGCGACCTCTCCTTGCCGGCCATCCCGCTGTCGTGGCTGAGTCGCGATACGCCGGCGAATTTCGGTCAGGTCACGGTCACGCAGTCGCTCAGCATCAGCGGTGAGACCCGTTCGCTACCCAAGGAATATGACGGCGTCGGCGGCTTCCTGTGGGGCGCCCGCCTCGAAGATCTCGTCGGCTCGCAGATCCCCGCCACGGCGGTCAGCGTGCAGGGCGACAAGACCACCGCCAAGATCTCGGGGAGCCTCGAACTCGGCTTCCGCAGCGGTGAACTCGCCGAGGCGACCCTGCTCGCCAGCGGCATCACCTTAGAGCAGAGCCGCGCCAGCTTCTGCGAGCGCTGGGGCCTGCCGGCGAACGATGTCGATGGCACCCTCACCTGGATCTTCGGCTGGACGCGGATCACCGCCACCGCCCTCAATGAGCCGGCGAAGCCCGACGGCACCAAGGCTGATGGCGTCCGCCTCGATCTGGTGCGCGAAGATCTCGCCGCCAAGCAGGCCGCCAACCAGGTGCGCAGCCGGGTCTTCAGCCTGCTCGAAGACGCGCCGAAGAAGTAAGCCCATGTCGCGCGCGCGTTCCCG
>JBILBP010000215.1:0-4998 GCA_044353645.1 Planctomycetota bacterium
CCGAGCCAGCCAGTCGCGCGCGCTCCAACGAGATCGCCTCGAATCCTTTGCAGGCCTCGTTGCTCAAGGTCGTCGAAGAGCGCGGCCTGACGGTGAAGGCTTTCGCCGATCTCGCCGATCTCAGCGTCCTCACGGCCACCCGCCTGCTGAAGAAGGGCGATCTTCCCGGCCGTCAGGCCACGCACGGCAAACTACGCGGATTGTTGGGCCTGGGCGAAGCCGATTACGACCTGCTCCTGCAACGTGCCCATGCCGCGGGTGCCGGTCGCGTCGATGATGATGATGATGATGATGATGATGAGGCGCATGCGCCCACCGTCGCGCAGCCGGCCACCGAGCCGTTTTTGCGCCAGAGTCCGGTGGTGCTGTCATTCACCGGTGTGGCCAAGCCGCCGCAGACGGCCTCGATCCCCATCGGTGAACCGACTGACGCCGATTTCATGGCCCTGATCTCCAAGCTCGCGCCCAAGCAGCGTCGGGCCTTGCTGGGGATCCTCAACAGCATGATGTGAGCTCCTGCAACTCTGACATCTTCGTCCCTGGGATCGTGATCTTACCAGCGACAGCAGCCATGGCAGCGGCGCTTGCTGGTAGTTGCGGGAGTATCTCTTTGCGGCTTAATGGAGAGGTTGAGGATGACGCCCTCGCTCATCTGGGTTTCACTCAATCTTCATAATCAGTTAGATAATTCCGTGGTCAAACCCCCCTTAGGAACCGCCTCATGTCTGCTCCCTCGCTTGTTACGTCCTTTCGTGTCTGGTCCATGCGCGCGTGCTCGGCGGTGGGAGCCCTCGGCCTCGTCGCTGCTCTGCAGGCGAGTGAGGTCGAGCTCGACCCCAGCATTCCCGCCTACACCACCGTCGAAGGGGTTTCAGGCAATCTTAATTCGATCGGTTCCGATACCCTCAACAATCTGATGACGTTCTGGGCCGAAGGCTTCGCCACCGCCTATCCGATCGTCAACGTGCAGATCGAGGGCAAGGGTTCGACCACTGCTCCCCCAGCGCTCATCGAAGGTACCGCCCAGCTCGGCCCGATGAGCCGCGAGATGAAGAAGGACGAGGTCGACGCCTTCGAAAGGAAATACGGCTACAAGCCGACTCAGGTCAAGGTCTGCATCGACGCCCTGGCGGTGTTCGTGCATAAGGACAATCCCTTGACTGGTATGACCATGACCCAGGTCGACGGCCTATTCTCCTCGACCTTCAAGCACGGCGGCAAGGACATCGAGTCGTGGGGCGACCTCGGTCTCACCGGTGCCTGGGCCTCCAAGCCGGCAAGCCTCTATGGCCGCAACAGTGCGTCGGGGACCTACGGTTACTTCAAGGAAGTGGCGCTCAAGAAGGGCGACTACAAGTCCTCGGTGAAGGAGCAGCCGGGTTCCTCGGGTGTGGTCCAGGGCGTCAGTTCGGATCTCGCTGCGGTCGGCTATAGCGGCCACGGCTACCTCACGGCGGGCGTGAAGGCCCTGCCCCTGGGCGAGACCGCCGACAAGCTCGTTGATGGTTCGTACGCCAACTGCCTCAATGGCACCTATCCGCTGTCGCGCTTTCTGTTCGTGTACGTGAACAAAGTCCCCGGTCGTCCGCTTGACACCCTGACCTTGGAATTCCTGAAGTTCGTGTTGTCGAAGGATGGCCAGGACATCGTTGTCAAAGACGGCTATTACCCACTGAATGCCGAAGCCGTCGCGCAGGCCCTGGCCGACCTGAGCAAGTAATCCGGCTCTTGCCGCTCTTGCCGCTCTTGCCGCTCTTGCCGCTCTTGCCGGAGGAGTCCGGCAAGAGCAAGTCTTTACCACGCTGAACACCGAGAGAACTTGTGCCAGCTCCCACGCCAGCTCCGGCGGCTCGCCCAACGAGCCCTCTGATACCTCCACGTTTCGTCACACTGCGTTTGACCTTGCTGGTCGACCGCTTCATGACCAGCTTTATCAAGGTCGGCGGCATCGGCATCATCATCGCCGTGTTCGCGATCTGCATCTTCATCCTCTGGCAGGTACTGCCGCTGTTCCGCAGTGCCAGTGTCGAGCCCCTCGACCGTCAGGGCGCGGTTGATGTCGGCTCGTTGCTCACACCCGGGTCGACGGTTGTCGCCCTGGGTACGGATGAATGGGGCGAGAATCCCTTCGTCCTCGCTAATGATGGCAAGCTGATCTTCAGTGGCGGCCGCAAGCCGTTCGACGCCGGCAATGTCAGTGGAGGCCAAGCCATCGAGGTTGCGAGCTATGATGTCAAGCGTCAGCGCGTGGCGATCGGGACTGCACAGGGCGTGGTCCAGAAGGTGGACATCGCCTCGACCGCCAAGATGGTCGATGGCGTGCGCGAAGTTGTCTCGAAGGCCACGGTCGGCGAAGCGCTGCACCTCGGCACGCCTGATGAAGCCGTACGCGCCGTCGGCTGGGCGGAACTTAATGACGAACGTTTGGTCGCAGGTATCCTCGAGAAAATTCCAAAAAATGTCGAGTCCCCTTCGCCGCGCCGCCTGCTGGTGCAGTACGGCGGGGCTACTGCCGTTCCCCAGGATCTGACCGCACTGGTGGCCGGTGTCCCCGAACACGTCCTGGTCGACGAGCATCTCGATTCGATCATCGTCGCCTCGCTTACTGGCGACATCACCTACCTGCATCGTAGTGGTGACCAGTTCCGTTCACGTCAGGTGTTCCGGCCCTTTGCCGATGCTAAGGATCAGCGCATCAGCGGAATGTTCTTCCTGCTCGGTGACGTCTCGCTGGTGATGACCAACCCCGAGGGCATCAATCGTCAATTCAGCCTCTACATTCATCCCGGCGATGACGCCCGGCGCTTCGGTCTGACCAAGGAATTCGAACCGTTGCCGGCAGGGGGCCGTTTCTCGGCGATCAGCGTCAGAAACAAGGCTTTCTTGATCGGTACCGGCCAGCACGTCAGCCTCCGTTATGGCACCAGCGCCGCGACGCGCTGGAGCGAAGACCTGTCCTTCACCCCCGGCTTCGGGGTGATCAATTCCAAATACACACGCCTAGTCCTGCTCGGCGATGACCTGCAACTGCGTAATTACCGGCTCGATGACCCGCATCCGGAGGCGAGCATACGGGCGTTCTTCGGCAAGGTCTGGTATGAAGGCTTCGCTGAGCCCAAATACGAATGGCAGTCGACTGGCGGTACCGATGACTTCGAGCCCAAGCTCTCGATGGTGCCGCTGATCTTCGGAACTTTTAAGGCGACCTTCTACGCCTTGCTCTTCGCCGTTCCGGTGGCGCTGTTGGCGGCGATTTATACCGCTGAATTCATGCACCCGCGGTTCAAGTCGGTGGTCAAGCCGACGGTCGAGATCATGGCCTCGCTGCCCTCGGTGGTGCTCGGCTTCCTCGCCGCCTTATGGCTGGCACCGATCATCGAACAACGTTTTCCCTCGGTCCTCTTGGTGATCCTGACGGTGCCGACTTTCGCCTGCCTGGTGGGTTTCGGCTGGTCGCGCTTCTCGCCGGCGGTGCGCGCGCGGATTCCGCAAGGGCTGGAGTTCATTGCCCTGGTACCGGTGCTCATCGTCGTCTCGCTGGTGGCCTGGAATCTCGGCCCGGTGCTCGAGCGCAGCATCTTCACCGTGTCCCTCAGCGATGGCACGCACATCGCTGACTTCCGCCGCTGGTGGACGGCAACCACCGGCATGTCGTATGAACAGCGCAACAGCCTGGTGGTCGGGGTGATGATGGGCTTCGCGGTGATCCCGATCATCTTCACCATCGCCGAGGATGCCTTGTCGAACGTGCCCTCCAATCTGCGCTCGGCGTCGCTGGCCCTCGGCGCTAGCCGCTGGCAAACCGCCATCCGCGTCGTCGTGCCGACGGCCTCGGCGGGGATCTTCAGCGCCTTGATGATCGGTCTCGGGCGGGCCATCGGCGAGACCATGATCGTGGTCATGGCCACCGGCAACACCGGCATCATCGACATGAATGTGTTCAACGGCATGCGCACGCTCTCCGCCAACATCGCCGTCGAACTCCCTGAGGCGCCCCATGGCAGTACCTTGTTCAGGGCCCTGTTTCTGGGCGCGATGCTGCTGTTCATCTTCACCTTCGCCGTCAACACCGTGGCGGAACTGATGCGCGCCCGCTTACGCGAGAAATATAAAACGGTATGAAGACGTCATCCACTTCGACTCGAGAAAAAATCAAAGGCGAAGCCCAGGTCTGGCTCACGGGCATGGGCCTGGCGGTGGCCTTGACCATGGCCGGACTGCTGCTGTGGGTCATCGTCAGTAACGGACTGGCGGTGTTCTGGCCCAAGCGGATCAGCGAATTCTCGGTCCTCGACGGTGATAAGACCACCGTCATCGCCGGTGCCGTGGTTTCGCGCCTGGCGCGAGCGGCGAGCTCTCCGGGCGGGGCCGAGGTCCATGAGGTCCAGATATTCACTGGCAATAAGGACGTTTATAAGAACGCCTTCCGCTTCATCGAGGCCAGCCTGATCAAGGACGAACGCCAGCCTGAGGCGCTGATCGCGATCGAGCGTCTCGAATACGGTGATGCCATCGGCTATCCGCAAAGCCTGAAGGTCCGCGGCGCGGACAAGAAGATCGAGACTATCACCGCCGAAGACGCGCGCTTCGAGCCCGAGCTGACGCGCCTGGTCAGCGAGGCCAATCGCCGTTGGGACGACATCCGCCGTCTCGAGAAGGGCCGGATCGGCGACAATGCGCGGGCCCTGCAGGCGCTCGAGATCGAGCGCAAGAAGCTGCCGGTTAACGAGCAGGAGGCGGTGCTGGCGAAGATTGCCGGGCTCAAGAGCGCCTATCAAGAACTCGCCAAGGAGGCCGGTGTCCTGCGTCTCCAGCAGGTCGTCCACAAGCTCTCAATTCGTCTCGCCAGCGGCGAAACCAAGGATATCAACATCGGCAAGATCGTCGGTGTGACCTGGCCGAACCGCATGGGCTTCTTCGAACGCTTGGCGACCTTCGTGCATCGCGCCTGGGGCTTCGTCTCCGAGAATCCCCGCGAAGCCAACACCGAAGGCGGAA
>JBILBP010000216.1:0-4995 GCA_044353645.1 Planctomycetota bacterium
CAGGGGGGGAGGCAACTTGAGGGTTAAATCGAGATGGTCGCTCAGAGTCCGTCGATCCAGGATCCGACACGGGCAGGTTGCCCGTGTGCGGGTGGTCGCTGTTCCCTGGTCGCTGGCCCCTGGTCGCTGGCCCCTGGCCCCTGGCCCCTGGCCCCTGGCCCCTGGCCCCTGGCCCCTGTTCCCTGGCTCCTGGTCCCTGGCCCCTGGCCCCTGGCCCCTGGCCCCTGGCCCCTGGTCCCTGGCCCCTGGTCCCTGGCCCCTGGCCCCTGGCCCCTGGCCCCTGGCCCCTGGCCCCTGGCCCCTGGTGAACAGAGACCAACCACTGCATCTTTTTCTCTGCGATCAATCTCAGCGCGACGCTAAGCGTACCAAACGCTCGGCGAGGGCCGCGATGAGTTCCGCGCGATCGCCTAGGGATTGCACGCGGATGGCATCGACCAGGGCCTGCACCGATCCATCGAGGCTGTTGGCGACCACCAGGCTTGCGCCGCTGCGCGCACGCAACGATTGCGCGGAAGCGATCACCGTATCGGCGGCTTCGTATTTGAAGGCCACCAGCGGCCCGCGGAGCCCCCACGAACGCAGACGGTCGATGATCTTGCTCGCCGGGCGTAGACGGATCACCAGTTCGTCGGCACCGGAGGGGATTTTGGCGCCGGGATCGTGCTGGGTGGTGGTTACGCCGTGCACGCTCTCGAGCGCCGCCACCTGGTAGTCGTTGATCGCCGCCGCCATCACCACCAGGCCTTCGGGGTTCAGCGCCAGCCACGACTGCAGGCCGCGTTCGAGGTCGTCGCGGCTATCGTAGCGCAGGGCCTCGATTCCCGGAGCCGCATGCACGCCGAGTAGCAGATCGCAGCTCAGTCCAGCCTTGACCAGCTGCTGCTTGAGCTCGATGGCGGTTGTGCCGGTGGCATGGACGGTGAGATAGCGGATGGCATCCACCGCCACCCGCGGCGCACCGCCGGCGATCAGCACCGGACGGCGCTGGTGGTCGCTGGCCTGCGGCAAGATCGTCGGGGACGAGCGATTACGGAAGGTTCCGGTAGTAGTGACACGAGCCATGGCGGTGGTTATGGCGCGGACTCGGATGATGCCATGAGCGGTCCGCGCCCGGGAATGGTCCAGCGCTAAACAGCCGCGGCCACTGTCGGTGTCGTACGACAATGGTATTACGATACACGTAGGCCATGACCATCGGCGGCGATGATGCGTACCGTCGAGCCGTCGGTGAGCTCACCGGCGAGGATCCGTCGCGACAGGGCATTGGTCACCTGCCGTTCGAGATAACGCTTTAGCGGCCGGGCGCCGAATTGCGGCTCATAGGCTTCGCTGAGGATGCGTTGCAGGGCATCGTCCGAGAGCTCGAGCGTCACCCGGCGCTCCTTGAGGCGGGCGCCGATCTGCTGCAGCTGCTGGCCGATGATGCGCCGCAGGTCTTCGCGGGTCAGCGGCTGGAAGACCGCGATCTCGCTAAGGCGGTTGAGGAACTCCGGCCGGAAGTGGTGGCGTACCGCCTCGAGCACCGCCTCCTTGGCGCCCTCGCGCAGCTCGCCGCCGCCGGTGATGCCGCTGAGCAGATGCTCGGCGCCGAGGTTCGAGGTCAGGATGATCACCGTATTGCGGAAATCGACGGTCCGTCCCTGGCCATCGGTGAGCCGGCCTTCATCGAGCACCTGCAGGAAAGTGTTCCACACCTGTGGATGAGCCTTCTCGACCTCATCGAGCAGCACCACCGTGTACGGCGCCCGACGCACGGCCTCGGTGAGCTGGCCGCCCTCGTCGTAGCCGACATAGCCGGGAGGCGCGCCGATCAGCCGCGAGACGCTATGCGGCTCCATGTATTCCGACATGTCGATACGCACCATCTTGCGTTCGTCATCAAAGAGTTCGGCCGCGAGGGCCTTGGCCAGTTCCGTCTTGCCCACCCCGGTGGGCCCTAGGAACAGGAACGAACCTTGCGGCTGCTGCGGATCGCCGAGTCCGGAGCGCGCGCGCAGCACGGCGTTGGCGACGGCCTCGACCGCGTCATCCTGCCCGACCACGCGCTGATGCAGGCGCTCGGCGAGGGCCAGCAAGCGCGTGCGATCGCCCTCAGTCAACTTCGCGGCGGGGATGCCCGTCCAGCGGGCTACGATCTGCGCGATCTGTTCGGCACCGACGGTCTCGCTCACCAGACGCTCGCGAGTGTAGACCCCCGATAGCGGCTCGGCGAGCTGCTTTTCGAGTTCGGGAATACGCCCGTATTTGAGCTCGGCGACCTTGCCGAGATTGTAGGTGCGTTCGGCCTCGGTCATGTCGCTGCGTGCCTGTTCGAGCTGCTTGCGCAGCGTCTGCATGCGATCGACTTCGGATTTTTCCGCCTGATAGCGAGCGGTGAGTGCGGTCAGCTGCTCCTGGACCTGGGCGAGCTCGCTGCGCACCGTCGCCAGGCGCTCGCGCGAGCCGGCGTCCTCCTCGGTCTTCAGTGCCGTGGCTTCGACATCGAGCTGCAGTTTGCGGCGTTGTAGAGCATCGACGGCCTCTGGCTGCGAATCGAGCTGGACGCGGGTTTTGGCGCAGGCCTCATCGACGAGATCGATGGCCTTGTCGGGGAGGAAGCGCCCTTGGATGTAGCGGCTCGAGAGGCGCGCGGCGGCGACCAGGGCGGCATCGGCGATGCGTACGCCATGGTGCGCTTCGTAGCGCTCCTTGAGCCCGCGCAGGATCGAGACGGTGTCTTCGATCGACGGCTCGCCGACCTGCACCGGTTGGAAGCGGCGCTCGAAAGCCGCGTCCTTTTCGACGTGCTTGCGGTATTCGTCGAGGGTCGTGGCCCCGATGCAGTGCAGTTCGCCACGCGCGAGCATCGGCTTGAGGAGGTTCGCCGCATCCATGGCGCCATCGCTCTTGCCGGCACCCAGCAGCTGGTGCATCTCATCGATGAAGAGAATGATCGCGCCGTTCGCACTCTTCACCTCGTCGAGTACGCCTTTTAGACGTTCCTCGAATTCGCCGCGGTATTTCGCGCCCGCGACCAGCGCCCCGAGATCGAGGCTGATGATCCGCCGATGCTTGAGGCCTTCGGGGACGTCGCCGGCGACGATGCGCCGGGCGAGGCCTTCGACGATGGCGGTCTTGCCCACGCCGGGCTCGCCGATGAGCACCGGATTGTTCTTGGTGCGGCGCGAGAGGACTTGGACCACGCGGCGGATCTCCTCGTCGCGGCCGATTACCGGATCGAGCTTGCCCTGCTTGGCGGCGGCGACGAGGTCGCGTCCGTATTTTTCCAGGGCCTCGTAACGGTTCTCGGCTTGATCACTGTCGACGGTGCGGCCTTGGCGGACCTCGTCGATGGCGGCGGCGAGGGCTTTGCGCGTCACCCCCATCAGCCGCGCGCAGGTCTTGTCCTCAAGCAGGGCGAGCAGCAGGCTCTCGCTGGCGAGGTGCGAATCGCCGCGCTGCTTGCGATCGGCATCGGCGGCATTGAGGACCTTGAGCGTTTCGGCAGACGGCTGCACCTGTTCCGGTGCGGGCGTCTGCCGCGGCAGATCGCCGAGGGCCTTGTCGAGGACCAGCGTCGAGGCCCCAGCCTTGCTCAGCAGGCGCGCGCCCAGGCCGTTGCTGTCCGCAGTCTGTGCTAGCAGCAGATGCAGGGGCTCGATGCGCGCATGCCCACGCTCGACGGCCGCTTGGTGGGCAGCGGCTAAGGCTTCGCGGGTCTTTTCGGTGAATAGCTTGGGGTCCAGCATGGTTGGCTCCTAAGCTGAGTCATTGCGAACAGTGTGCCAATGCACCTGTATCATAATGACCGCTCTTATTTTCATAAGAGCATCCCCGGCCAGGTCACCAACCCAGCTGTAATCCGATTGAGGTGAACCACGACGGATCGATCCGGATGCGGTTCTCATCGCGGTGGCCCCACGAATCAGCCTCATAGATCTCGCGCAGGAGGATCCGCCCGACGGCCAAGCGCACGCGGTTGCCTGGCACCGGGCTCCACTCCCCGGCGAGGAAGGCGCGCACGGTGCGGAAGGTCAGCCGTTCATCCGTATTCTCGCGTTCGGCGAGCAGCCAGTTCTCATAGCTCACCGAGAGATTGCCGCTCACGGTCCACGGGCCGCCCTGTCCGGGCGGAGCTTCAGCCTTGGTTCCCGGCGACCAGGCGACGCTGGCGTTACCGGCATCGATGGGGAAGTAATTGGCCGACAGGCTCCAGTCATCGATCGGCCGCCAGACGATGTTGGCGAAGGGCAGACCGAGGGTCGCCATCAGTCCCGGACGCAGCCATTGATAGCCGACGCTGGGAAGCGGAGCGCCGGGCATCAGGGTGTTGGTGGAATCGTAGCGCAGCACGAGGATCCACGCGTCGCGGCCGGTGGTCGGAATGCGGCTGAAGACCGTGGCGCTGCCGGCAAGGACATCGCTGCCGGAAAAAGGACGGTCACTGGGCGAGGAAATATCCGCATCGATGCCGATGATGGTTTGGTCCGTCAGCACCATGCGCCAGAAGCCGCCGATACGTAGATCCTGGAGGCGATCGGGGAGCCGCCCGCTCGCCGGCAGCTGGGCCTCGCCGGCGACACGCAGGTCGACACCTGTAGCGCGCAGCCAGATCTCGCTGTCCGCGCCGCGCCATGCCCGGCCAGTGACGGAGGCAAAGCCACCCTGGCGAGCGAGGGTCGCATCCTGCTCGCGGACATCAGCATCTTGCTCGGCACCCCAGGCAGCGCCCACGCGCACCACCGGCCGATCGCGCAGGGGCGTGTACCACTGCATGGCGGTGGGGATGTCGAGCTGATCGAGGGCCTGGGCTGAGACCGCCAACAGGCCGAGGAGCGGGAGACGCAGAAGGAGTGAAGTCATGGCACGGTTTCTATTGCCTGGGTGATCAGGACAAGCGGATCCGCCGCTGGGGAGGGGTCGATTTCTTTGCATCGCTGGGGAGGAATCAGGGTCCTTCGAGAGGTTGACTAGCACGGTGGTTCCAGCTCGCAGCCGCGTGCTTCAAAGGCG
>JBILBP010000217.1:0-4959 GCA_044353645.1 Planctomycetota bacterium
GCCGTGGCTTTGAGGGTCTTGAGTTCGTTGGTCGGTTCGTGATCGGAATGTGCCATAGCCTATCCTACCTTAAGATTGAGGTCCCTGCTATAGCTCATACGGAGCTCAGCCGAGCGGCCAACTGCTGACTTCTTCATAGCGTGGCGTGCGGGTGGTGCTGCGATAGAGGACGAGTGCGTCGACCACGCAGGCACCCCAATCGGCCTCGCCATGTGCGGCCAGCAGGCGCGGCCAGTCGCGAGCGAGGGCGGGCGCATGGCGCGGGTTCTCGGCGTGCGGTCGGCACAAGGTAAGATGCGGGACGTAGGGGGCCGTAGTAGCTTCCTCCAGGCAATCGCCCAGGTCATGGCGCAGATCGGCGCAAAATCCGCCATGATCGCTGGCGGCGGCGTAGACGCTGCGCGGTACGGTCTCGCCGCGCGTGCCGCTGGCGCCGAGGCCTACGAGGTGCAACGTGGGCCGGCGTAGGCTTTCGGCGACGTCGCCGATGGCGGCGGGAATCCAACTCGCGGCCTCGCTCGTCAGATCGCCGAGATACAGCACGGTCAGATGATAATCGTCGGGATGGGTCCAGCTCGCGGGCAGTTCCCACGCGCGCAGACGGTCGCTCACCAGGCTCAGGCGATCACGCGTGGCGGAGTCCGGACGTAGGGCGAGAAAGTGGTTCCGGGCGAGAAAGTGGTTCCGGGCGAGAAAGTGGTTCATTGGCGGTCCGACCGGCGGCGGAAAGTTGGTTGGCGGATCTGTGTTGGAAAGGATTGTGATCAGCGATGGACCCGCTCAACCGTCCGCTCATCTCCGCTACCAGTGCTGCCTGGCTGACCGAGCAGATCGCCGCCGTCGCCGCTGGCGATCGGACTGCGCTCGGGCTGGCCTTCGCGGGTGCGCGCCGGCATCATCCCGAGGCCGAGGCCGCGCGCGTGGCCTTGGTGCTGGCGATTCCATCTGTGGATCCCGACGTCTGGCTAGCGACCCTCGATCGCCTGTTCGCCACCGCCGGTTTCGAAGAATCGGTCACCCTCTATCGTGCCCTGCCACGCTACCCCCATCCGGCCTTGCTGCGCTTGCGGGCGGCGGTGGGCATCCGCTCCTCGATGCAGACGGTGTTCGAGGCGGTGGCGCTCGACAATTCCTATCCCGGGCAGTGGTTGGCGGTCGAGCCCTTCAACCAGATGGTGCTCAAGGCGTTTTTCTGCGCCTGCGATCCGCAGCGCATCATCGGCCTGCGCCAACGCGTTAATCCCGCTCTCGGTGCCATGCTCGCCGACTATCGTCGCGAGCGCGTCATCGCCGGCCGTCCTGTTCCCCTTGGCCTCGACGAGGTCGTTACTTGGTGCGCCCCATGAAATTCATCGACCCCCACATCCACATGTCGGCCCGTACCACCGATGATTACGAGGCGATGGCGGCGGCCGGTGTGGTGGCGGTAATCGAGCCAGCCTTCTGGCTCGGCCAGCCGCGGACCACGGTTGGCAGCTTCCAGGATTACTACGCCTCGCTGATCGGCTGGGAGCGGTTCCGCGCCGCCCAGTTCGGGATTCGTCACTACTGCACCATCGGTCTCAACAGCAAGGAAGCCAATGACGAGGCGCTCGCCGAGCAGGTCATGGAGCTGCTGCCGTTGTTCGCGGCCAAGGATGGCGTGGTGGCGATCGGCGAAATCGGCTTCGACGATCAGACCCCCGCCGAGGATAAATACTTCCGCCTGCAGCTCGAGCTCGCCAAGCGCGTCGCTCTGCCAGTGATGATCCACACGCCGCATCGCGATAAAAAGAGCGGGACTATGCGCAGCATGGAGATCTGCCGCGAGCACGGCCTGCGTCCGGATCAGGTGGTCGTCGATCACAACAACGAGGAGACGGTGCAGGCAGTCCTCGATGCCGGTTTCTGGGCGGCCTTCACCTTGTACCCCAAGACTAAGATGGGTTCCGAGCGCATGGTCGAGGTTGTACGCCGCTACGGTCACGAGCGCATCATCGTCGACAGCAGCGCCGATTGGGGCGTCTCGGATCCCCTGGCCGTGCCCAAGACCGCCAACCTGATGCTCAGTCGCGGCATTCCCGAGGCCGATGTCATCGCCACCTGTTATGCCAACGCCATCGCCGCCTATGGCCCGAGTGGCCAATTCTCGGAAGCCGATTGGCTCAATCCGGCGCCGATCGATCAGCGGCAGTTGTTCGACGGCAACAGCGTCCTGCGTGGGCAGGCGCCGATCATCTCGTAACTGCCTCAGAGTCTCAGCCACACTGGTTCAGGATCGTAGGCCACGTGTTCGAGCATCAGGCCCTCGGGGGGCGCGATGTTGCCGAGCCGGCCGATGCTGGCATCGCCGGCGACGATGGCCGCGAACTCGTCGACATGACGATGGTTCTGTGCGACGTGGATCATCGCCCCGACGAAGCCGCGGATCTGCTTGTAGAGGAAGCCCGTGCCGCGGATACGGAAGACCAGGTCGTCGCCGTGCACCCGCCATTCGGACTGCAGGATGTGGCGATCGCGGACCTCGCCATCGCTGCCGTCGTGGCGCAGATTGGCGAACAGGCGCAGGTCGCGATTGCCCAGCAGCAGCTCGGCCATTGGTTGCAGGCGTTCCGGATGATCCAGCCGGCGCACCCACCAGCAGCGCGGCGCCAGCACCGGCTTGGTGCCACGCAGCGTGACCGTGTAGCGATAGGTTTTTTGGCGGGCGGCATGTTGCGCATGCCAGGTGGTATCCACCAGGGCGACGCTACGCACGGTGATGTCGCGGGGCAGCTCGGAAGCCATCGCCAGGCCGAGACTGCGCAGAGCGCGCTCGGGCGCGACGCGGTCTGCGCCCGGCAGCTGCGTCAGCAGCGCATCGGCGGGAAAATATTCGGCACTCACGCCCTGATCGAGGCGGCTCGCCGGGCGCACCACCACGCGCTCACCGCAGATGCGGGCGAGGGCGAGCGCGAGCTCACCCTGGACCGTGCGCAGGTCGGCCTGGGCTTGGCTTCCGCAAAAAGCGCGGCCATCGAATTCGAGCAGCATCGCGACGCGCGGCATGGCGTCTCAGCGGCACAGCTCAGTAAGTTTAGCTCCGTAGCGGGCGAGGCGTTTGGCCCCCAATTGCGGGACGTTGACGAGATCGACGGCGCCGTAGCGCTTGAGGTGGTCAAGGGCCTTCGCCGGCAGGACCACTTGCAGCGGCACGTTGCGCTTTTCGGCTTCGCTGCGGCGCCAGTCCTTGAGCCGGTCCTCGCGTTTTTCTTCAGATTCATCGACGTCGCGATGGCGGGGCGCCTCGGGATGGGTCCCCGACTTCTCCTTGCCGCTGCGGATGGCCTCGATCAGGGTTTCGCCGTGCTCGGTGAGCACCCAGGTCTTGACGCCCATGCGCTTGAGCTGTTGGAAACTGAGCGGCACCTGGCGGGCGAGCGCTAGCAGCTGGTCGTTGTTGACCACCCGCCCCGGCGGCTTGTCGAGGATACGGCCGGCGCCATCGCGCCACACATACATCGCCGCCAGCACGCTGAGGTTCTCCTTGGGCACCTCGCGTACGCCTTTGATGCGCCAGAAGCCGGCGGCATCGAAGAGGCCTTCGGTAGAAGTCGCGGTCACCGCCTGGCAGGCGATGGCATGCTCCTCGATCAGCTCGGCGGCGATGATCTCCGAAAGCAACTTTTCGCCGACGCGCGGCAGATAGACGACGTCGTCGAGGGCATAGGTCAGGGCGTCCGGATCGAGCGGGCGAGTGGCCCAGTCGTATTGCGCGTGGCCCTTGGCCAAGACCACCGCGCACACGCGTTCGACGAGGGCCCCGTAGTTGGTCTTCTCGAAGCCCAGGAACTGCCCGGCCTGCTGGGTATCCCACAGGCCGCCGAGGGTCAGGCCGAAATCGCGGCGAAGCAGGGCGCAGTCGTATTCGCCGCCGTGGATCCACAGGGTCCGGTCGGTGCGCGCGAAGCCGGCGGCGAGCGGATCGAGGGCGGTGCTGCGCGGCGGTGCGCCGGCTTCTACCGGCATGGGCTGCAGGCCCGGCCAGCCTTCGGCGCGCAGCAGCGCCAAGGTGTCGATGATCCACAGCTCGCCGCCGATGTTCAGCTGCAGCAGGCAGACGCGTTCGCGGTAGACGAACATCGAGTTGGCTTCGGTATCGATGGCGATCCACGGCGCGGTGGCCAGGGCGGCGGCGACCTCGGGCAGTTGTTCAGGGAGGTCGATCCAGCGATGCGGCGTGCTCATGCGCGATCAGACCCGGCTCTGCGGCGGAGTCCAGACGTTGGCCGGGGCGACCGGCAAGGTACGCTCCTGCCCATGCGCGTGCTTGTCGGCCTGGGTTTCATCGTCGTGGCGGCCGTGAGCGGCTGCGGCGGGCAGATCCCGCCGGTGACTCCCGAGGTGGTCGCGATCGCTCAGCAGCGCTGGCCCGCCGCCACCACGGACTCGTTGACGCGCGGGAGGGCGATCCTGACTACCCGTTGCGGGCAGTGCCATCGTCCTCCCGGACCCGCTGATCACAGCGAGAACGAGTGGAACTACTACCTGCCGATCATGGCTCCGCGGGCGCAATTGAGCGCGACCCAGCGCGACGAACTGACGATCTTCCTGTTCGCCGCCCGCGTACCGCTCCCTGCCGCGCAGTAGATTTTCTGGGCGCGATCCGCGACTACGACCAGGCATCATCCGTACGTGGGCAGCGGGTCCATGCTGTGTTTGTAGCCGCACGGGCGGGTCGCCTGTATTGGGTCTCGGATTGCTGGCGAGACTTGGGGCCAGGGGCCAGGGACCAGGGGCCAGGGGCCAGGGACCAGGGACCAGGGACCAGGGGCCAGGGACCAGGGACCAGGGGCCAGGGACCAGGGGCCAGGGACCAGGGACCAGGGGCCAGGGGCCAGGGGCCAGGGGCCAGGGGCCAGGGGCCAGGGGCCAGGGACCAGGGGCCAGGAACCAGGAACCAGGAACCAGGGACCAGGGGCCAGGGGCCAGGGACCAGGG
>JBILBP010000218.1:0-4951 GCA_044353645.1 Planctomycetota bacterium
GCCACCGTCATCAGATTTTCAGTCAAGGTGCCGGTCTTGTCGGTACACAGGACGGTGGCAGAGCCGAGGGTCTCGATTGCCGGCATGCGGCGGGTGAGAACCCGGTTGAGCGAGATGCGCCATGCGCCGAGGGCGAGGAAGATGGTGAGGATGACCGGAAGCTCCTCCGGAAGCACCGCCATGGCCATGGCGATGCCGGCCAGCAAGCCGTCCTTCCAATGCGCCAAACTGCCGCCCCTGCTCAGCGCATAGAGTGCGACCACCAGGCAGCACAACGTTAAACCGACGAAGGCGAGAATCCGCACAAGGCGGCCGGTCTCCTGCTGGAGCCGGGTACGCTCCGGCTTCACCTTGCTGAGTGCTTGGCCGATCTTGCCTAATTCCGAGCGCGGGCCGGTAGCCAATACCTCTGCCAGGCCTTGCCCAGCGGTAACCAGGGTTCCTGAAAATACCGAGGACAGGCCATCGCCGCCTGGGCGGCTCAGCTTGTGGATCGTCGTTGATGCAATTTTTGCCACCGGCATCGATTCGCCGGTAAGCAAGGATTCATCGGCAGCGAACTGCAGGCCGCTGCGCAGTACGGCGTCAGCTGGTATCCGGTCGCCTTCTGAAAGCACGAGCAGATCACCGCGAACGAGATTGCTCGCTGGAATGCGCTGGCGATGCCCATCGCGAAAGACCAGTGCCTGTGGACTTGACAGGTCGCGAAGAGCATCCAGGGCGCGCTCGGTACGGCGCTCCTGAACAATGGTTATGCCCATGACCATGAACACAAAGCCGAGCAGCAAGGCGGCGTCACTCGCTTCGCCCATCACCAGATAGAGTATCCCCGCTGCTACCAAAAGGAGGAACATCGGCTCTCTAACAACGTCCCAGGCGATCGCCCGCAGGCCATGCCGGCCTTGTGTCGGCAGCGAGTTGGTCCCTTCATCAAGCAGGCGCCGCCGAGCCTCGTCGTTGCCGAGGCCGGATCTATTGCCAGCGTCAAACGTCGGGACAGGGGTTGCGAGCATAGAGAGTCCCTCGGTCGGATTCCCGACGGCCACGTGTTGGCTACCGACCGCCATTGGCACGTACGTCTGGTTGCGGAAAGTAGCTCTTATATGGCTCAGGGCTGACCCGACTAATGAGAAAAGTCCGTGCAATTTGCAGGGCTATCCTTTTTTGCGAAGATGGTGTTCTAAGAAGTCGTGTACGTTCCCAGCTACGATCCAGGATAGAAGTTAGGATCCTGTCGGAGATGTCGCTCAAGACCTTCGCTCACCTCGGCCATTTATTCTCGACAGTAGAGCTTTGCGAAATTGAAGCATGATCGAATCAATGACATGCTAAATCAAAAATTCCGGTAAGCCTCTGGCTCATGAAACCGGGGAAGGTTAGGTAGGCGAGACCGCCAACGGCCCCGCCTACCCGATCAGTTGCGGTCGTGGATTAGCCGAAGGCTTCGTGCAATTCGCCGTCGACCACCAGGGTGCGGTGGGCTTTGACCTGCTCATCGAGCAGGCGGTTGAGCTCTTGCAGAGCGAGATCGACGAAGTCTTCGCGCTTGATCACGATCGCCGCCGGGCGCTTGGCGCGATCGAGGATCCGGTCATCGGCGAAGACCACGCGCTCGAGCTTGCCGCCGAGGGCCTTGATCGCCTGTACGACTTCGATGCTCTCGCTGTCGGGCATGAGCATGCCGTCTGGCATCTCCTTGAGATTGGCCGCGCGAGCGGCGACCTGCCCGAGATCGTTGAAGATCAGTTCGCTGTGCAGGGGCAGGCCGTCTTCCATGAAGGCGCACTGCATGCCGGCCAGTTCCTTGAGGCTTTCGGCTTCGGGAAGGGTGACGCCGCGGACTTCGCGGACGCGACCGACGAAGGCGATGCGCCGGCAACCCTTGCGGATCAGATGGCGGGCGGCGAGATAGCCCGAGCGGAAGCTGTTGGGAACGATCGAGGAGGCATTGCAGCGGCTCGGACTGGTGCCGATCACCAGCATCGGGCGACGCAGGTCGGCGATCTGCTTGAGGTGCGGCTCGTGAGCTAGTCCGATAGTCAGGATCACCCGTCCAGGACGACGCACGCGATCGACATCCGGCCCATAGGCTGGATCGCCGGGAATGATGTGATAGCGCTCGAGTTCGATGCCATCTGCACGGCAGCGCTCATGGATGCGACGTTCGACGTGACCGTAGAAATCGTCTTTGGGCTCGTTGGCAGTGGAGCCGACCAGCAGCGTCAATTTGCGGTTGGGCAGGCTACGGACGAAAAGACCGACGCCGCGTTTTGCCTGGCACAGCCCGGATTCCATCAGTCGACTCACCACCTTGCTGATGGTGTTCGGACTGGCCGAAAACCGTCGAGCCAGGGTTCGCACCGAGGGCAGGCGGCTGGATGCGGGATAGGATCCGGCTTCGATATCGCCACGCATCACGCGGTAGATATCCTCCTGGCTGGCTTTCTCCTTAGTCGGTCCACCTTCTAGCACAGCAATCGTCCTTTCGGGTCTGTCGTGCTGTTAGCACCTGTGACCGGGGTGGTATCACACACCCAGCCAACGATGCGTCAATAAGCAAACGGGGATTGAGGAGCGCTGGATGGCCGGTGGATCATGATCCCCGCAAACCTGTGTCAGTCGCGCCTTGCTCCAGGGCCAGTCATGGTCTGCCAGGCTCGTACTCCCGGGGGCGGTGCGAGGTGGGCGAGGGCGAAGCAGGCGGCGCCCGAGCCGGACATCAGGTACGGGACGCCCTGGGTTGCAAGCCACGCCAAAAGCTCGGCTAAAGGCGGGCAGAGGCGGGTGGCGGCAGGGGTCAGCCGGTTGTGCAGCAGGGCTGCCGCCGGTTGCTCCCGGGTCCAGGCTAGGCCGCGCCCGGCGCGTGGTCCGCGTTCTTCGGCGGTGAGGGTCTTGAAGACGCTGGGGGTCGATAGGTGCCCTGCTGGCATGAGCACCGTCACCGCTGTCGCCGGCAACGCCGGCAGGGGGCTCAGCATTTCCCCACGGCCGGTGGCATAGGCGGTGTTGCCGAGCAGGAAATACGGCACATCCGAGCCCAGTTCGAGGGCGATCGCGGCCAGCTCAGCGGCACTCAACGGTTGTGCTAGTTGGGTATTCAGGGCGAGCAGGACGCTGGCTGCATCCGAGGATCCGCCGCCGAGTCCGGCGCCGTGGGGAATGCGTTTTTCCAGGGTGATAGACGCTCCACCTGCCTGCGGTCGGCGGGCGAGGACGGCGGCGGCGGCGCGCCAAGCGAGATTGCGGGCATCACCCGGAATCGTCGGATCGGAACACTGCAAGCGGATGTCGGTAGCGGCGGGAAGCAGGTCGACGGTGAGTTCATCGGCCAGGGCCAGGGTCTGAAAAACGGTTTCGAGCTCATGGAAGCCGTCATCACGGCGGCCGAGGACCTCGAGGTAGAGATTGATCTTGGCCGGGGCGAGCACGCGCATGAGCGTGGGGCAGAATACCCGGTAATCGCCAAAAGGAAGGTGAAGACCGCGGATTTGGCTTCATGACGGGCGCTTCTTCGCCATCACACCCCATCATACACTTTGCGCCTGCCGTCCCTCGGCCCGGTTGAGTCCTCTGACGTGACGGCGAATAGTGCCCCACCCAAGCGGGGTGCCGGGAGATGTCTCCCTGACCTGATTACGGAGGTTTCGATGTCGCCGAAGAAGAAGCTGTTCGCTGCCCTCCTGTTCGCCACGGCGACCGGGTCGATGAATCCGGCCTATGCCGAAGATGGTGCATTCCAGGCAGACAAGAACTTCTCGGCAAATGATCAAGCCCGGGATCTCTTGGCTGAAGGTGTGCGCGAATACCGCGCCGGTCGTTACAAGGCCTCGTCGGCCGCGTTCCGCGCCGCACTCAATCTCAATCCCGATCATCAGCTCCTGTTCCAATTCTATCAGTCTGCCGGTGACGGCCTGCTGGTGCAGATGGAGCAGTACGCCGAGCTGGAAGACGTGCTCAAGGATGTGCTGCGCAAAGCTCGTATCTACCAGACTGACATGCGCCATGACCCGGCGTACATCGAATTGCTGATCAGCAAGCTCGACAAGAGCGAAGAGGAACGCGTTGTCGCCACCCTCGAGCTCATCGCCGTCGGTCCGGTGGCTGTACCGCACCTCGTCGCGCGTCTAGCCGACAACCGTCAGGACGAGATGCGTACCCATGTGCGCATCACCCTCACGCGCATGGGCTACCGCGCCGTGCTGCCGTTGAACGAAGCTCTCAAGAGCAGCAGCGAACGTCAAGCGATCAGCGTAGCCACGATCCTCGCCGATATCGGTGATCAGCGCAGCCTGCCGGCCTTGAAGCGCGTCGCTGAAGCCAAGGAATCGTCGGATGTGCTCAAGCAGGTGGCGACCAATGCCATCGGCGGCATCGTTAAGGCCTCTGGCCTGAGCGCGGTCCCGGCCACCGCCGACCTGTACTTCGCTGAAGCCCAGCGCTATTTCCGCGATGGCGACCTGGTTCGCGACGAACTGGTGGCCAACGAGGCCCTGCTCTGGCTCTGGGACGATAAGGCCGAGGAATCCGCCAAGCTCAAATATGCAAAGGCTCCGGCCTACGCCTGGAACGAGCTCGTTGCCGAACAGCTGATCTTCGACGGTCTCGCCGTCGCCCCCAGCTTCAGCCCGCTGTTCCCGCTGCTGGCCGCGACCTACGCCGCGGAAGTGGTCGAGGTCGACAGCCGTCAGCGCCTGGCCAAAGAACGCACCACTCCGGTGCAACGTCCCGAAGAAGCGGTCACGGCCCTCGCCGAGCGCGCCAAGGCGATGCAGGAGCAGGTCCTGCGCGTGCGCCTCTTTGGCGCCGAAGCCCTGTTTCGCGCCCTCCAAGAAGCCATCGCCGCCGATCGCAGCGATGTTGCCGCCTTCCTCATGCGCCAGATGCAGGATCGTCTGCTGGTGCGCGCCGATGATTACCTACCGAAGGGCAGCCTGCTGCCCGACAAGGCCGG
>JBILBP010000219.1:0-4949 GCA_044353645.1 Planctomycetota bacterium
CCGAGCACGACCTTGACGTTGTTGGGGTTGGCCTGCTCGGAGGCGCCCCCGGCCACGGCCAGGGTCGCCATCTCCGCCCAGGGGTGCTTCCGTAGCAGGTCGGCCACCAGGCGGATGTGCCCGGGGTCCATTTCCGGCTCGTCGCCCTGCACGTTGACGACGATTTCGGCGTCGAGCGTGGCCGCGACCTCGGCGATGCGATCGGTGCCGCTGAGGTGGTCGAGGCGGGTCAGGCGTGCCGCTATTCCGGTAGTCGCTACCGCGGCGATCAGCGCCTGATCGTCGGCGCAAACGATAACCGTCTCCGGCCCAAAGGCTTGCGCCGCCATTTTGGCAGCGGTGGCGATAATAGGTTCGCCGTGTTCGGCGAGCAGGAGCTTCTCCGGCAGGCGCGTCGAGGCGCGGCGGGCGGGGATCAGGACGGCGACGGGGAGTGTAGGCACGAAGCGGGGGACGCTAACCCAGTCCCGAGGGTGTCAACGTAGCTGCGTCCGGTCAGATGTGGCGCATCGCGAATCAGCCCTGCGCTGGATGCGGCAAGCGGCGAGCCTATGCTCCGCCGCCAAGGAATCCATCATGTCCCCTTGGATCATTCTCCTCGTCGTCCTGGTACTGGCATTGCTGGCCGTGGTCTGGGCGGTGAGCGCCTTCAACGGCCTGGTGGCGCTACGCAACCGCTTCGCCAATGCCTTCAGCCAGATCGATGTGCAGCTCAAACGCCGCCACGATCTGATCCCCAACCTGGTCGAGACCGCCCGGGCCTACCTCGACCATGAACGGCAGACCCTGGAAGCGGTCATCGCCGCCCGCGGCCAGGCGGTCAGCGCCGGGACGCGGGCGGCGGCGGACCCCACCGATGCCCAGGCCATGCACGGCATGATGGCGGCGGAAGGAGTCCTCAGCGCCGGTCTCGGCCGCTTGCTGGCGGTGAGCGAGGCCTATCCCACCCTCAAGGCCGACACCACCATGATGCAATTGAAGGAGGAGCTGGCCAGCACCGAGAACCGCATCGCCTTCGCCCGCCAGGCCTACAACGACGCGGTCATGGTCTACAACACCGGTCGTGAGCAGGTGCCGACCTCGTTGATCGCCAATGCCTGCAATTTCCGGGCCGCGACCATGTACGAGATCGACGACGCGACGCATCGCCAAGCACCCAAAGTCGCGTTCAGCTGATGGCGATGGATTTCTTCCACCATCAGGACGCTGCCCGTGCCGCCAGCCGACGTCTGGTGGCGCTGATGGTGGTCGCCATCGGCATCATGCTGTTCCTGGTCAACTGGCTCGCCAGCGTGGCCATCGCCGTCAACGACGCGCTGCCGTCATCCCGGCACCACCACCATGCGCCTGCCCACCTCCATCTCATCGTCACCGTCGGCACCCTGCTGATCATCGGCTTGGCGATGTGGTGGAAGCACCGTGAACTCGCCGGCGGCGGTCCCGCCCTGGCGCTGCAGCTCGGCGGTCGCGAAGTACTATCCACCACCGCCGATGCCGCTGAACGACGGCTGCGCAATGTCGTCGAGGAGATGGCCATTTCCGCCGGTATTCCGGTGCCCGCGGTGTTCGTGCTCGACAGCTTGGGCATCAATGCCTTCGCCGCCGGCCACAACCTCCGCGACAGCGCCCTGGCGGTGACCAGGGGCTGCCTGACGCACCTCGATCGCGATGAGCTGCAGGCGGTGGTGGCGCATGAGACCAGCCACCTGCTCAATGGCGATGCGCGGCTCAATCTGCGCCTGATCAGCACCGTCCATGGCCTGGTGTCGATCAGCCATGCCGGACGATTGCTGCTCGAGTCCTTCGGGCGGAGCCGCGGGAGCTCCCATTCCCGCCTCGCACTCATCGGCATCGGCTTGGCGCTCATGGTCATCGGCAGCCTCGGCTGGCTCCTCGGCGAACTGGTGCGTGCCGCCGTCTCGCGCCAGCGCGAATTCCTCGCCGATGCCTCGGCCGTGCAGTTCACGCGCAACGGTGCCGCCGTCGCCAACGCCTTGAAGAAGGCCCTGCGTCCGGGGGTCGGCACGCTCGTCAACCACCCCCAAACCTCGTTGGCGAAGCATCTCTACTTCGCCACCGCCACCACCGGCTTCAGCCAATGGTTGGCCAGCCATCCGCCGTTGCGCGAGCGGATCCTGCGCATCGATCCGACCTGGGACGGGTCATTGCTGGTACTGCCCTCGACCCGCCAGGCACCGGTAGCGGAAGCAGCGACGCCCCCGGCGGTTCGCTCGCGCCCGGCGATCCTCGCCACCGCCCTGCCGGCGCAGGTCGATTTCGCCGCCGAACTGCTCCGCCAGCTCCCCGATGTCCTGGCGGTTGCCACCGGCGAGGCCTACAGCGCGCGGGCGGCGGTGCTGGTCACCCTCCTGGCGAGCGACGCGCAGCGCTGCCGGGCGCAGCTGATGCACATCGGCAAGGTCGATGCGACCCTCGCGACCCTGGTGCTGCGCCTGCAACCGGCCTGGCAGAGCCTGGTGGCGGAAACCGCGCGGTTGCCGGTGCTGCAGCTGGCGCTGCCGAACCTCCGCCGTCTCACCGCCGACCAGCGCGGTACGTGGTTGGAGCTGGTGAGCGCGACCACCCGTCTCGGCGAGCCGACCACGCGCCTGCTCGGCCACCTGATCCAGAGCTACTTCATCAGTCAGCGACCGCCGCCTGATTTCCACAGCTTCGCACCGCTGCTGACCGACCTCGCCACCGCCCTGGGCGTGATCGCGCAGGCTTCGGGCGAACCAGCGGTGGCGTTCGCCGCCGGGTGGGCCCGCCTGGAGATCGCCGGCCCTCCGCCCGGACTGCCGCCGGACGGCGACGTCGATGCCTTGAGCACCGCCCTCGGGCGCCTGAACCGCGCCAACGGCGCCATCCGCCGGCGGATCGTCGATGCCATCGCCCATACCATCGCTGCCGATGGCCGCGTCAGCGCGCAGGAAGCCGAACTGCTGCGCCTCAGCTGCACGAGCCTGGGCACGCCGCTGCCCCTGTTCCGCGATTTCCTGCAGACCTGAACCGGCCGCGGCCGCGCGGCGATCTTCCGCCGATCTTCCGCCGATCCTCCGCCGAACCCCAGCCGCTCAGCCCATGCCCAGGGATTCGAGGTCTTCTTCACCGAAACCGAGGTAATGGCCGAATTCATGGTAGAGGGTCTGCTTGACCTCGGCCCTGAATTCCGTGGCCGTGGCGCAGCTGTGCTCATGCGCCCGGCGGAAGACATAGATCGTCGGCGACAGCTCCGGGTAATCGTCGCGCTCGCTGCGCACCGGCCCGGAGAACAGGCCGAGGAGTTCCGAGTCCTCGAAGTCCTCGAGCAGCTCGCTCTCGGCGTAATCGGCGAGGATGAGGGTCACATCGCCGAGCGATTCCTTGAGCTTCGCCGGTAGCGCCTCGACCGCCGTCGCCACCACCTGCTGGAAGGCCACCCAACCGATGCGATAGGGCGTGCCCACCGGTTCTTCGCTGCAGCGCGAGGCCTTGGCGAAGGCCTTGTCGGCGGCGATCAGGTCGTTGCTGCGCTCAAGGGCGCAACCGTAGACGAACCATGCGCTGCCATGGGTGGGAAACTGCGCCACGGCCTTGGCCGCGAGGGCCAGGCAACCCGGCAGATCGGCCCGCTTGTAAGCGACCCAGACGGCTTTGACGACCTCCTCGACGGGACTTGGCATGGACGCATTCAACCAGACATCCTGTTTTTCCAAGCGAATGCCGCGGCCCCCGGAGGCGCCCGCGGGGCTCGTAAAGGCGGACCTCGCGGATAGGCTCCCGCGACCGGCGCATGGGCCCTGCGCGGGCGGGAGATTACCGGTGATCTATGCCGATTATTGCGCTACGGCCCCCTGCCTACCGGCGGCGGCGGCGGCGGTCGGCGCGGCCCTGACGGCCGGGCTCGGCAATCCCGGCGCCCGTCACCATGCCCCCGGCCGGGCCGCCCAGGGGCTGGTCGACGAGGCCCGGGCCGCGGTTGCCGACCTACTGCAGGTGGCGGCCCCCGAGATCATCTTCACCAGCGGCGCGACCGAAGCCTGCAACCTCGCGATCCTGGGCGTGATGACCGCGCTCCTGGCGACCCGTCCGCGCATCTGCGCCCTGGCCGTCGAGCATCCGGCGGTGCTCGCGCCGCTGGCCCATCTCCGTGAGCTCGGCGCCGAGGTGGTCTTGCTGCCGGTTCACGCCGATGGCGCCATCGATCTGGCGGCGGCGGCGGCGGCGATCGACGAGCGCACCGCCCTGGTGTGCGCGATGCTGGTGAACAACGAGACCGGCGTGCTCCACGAGGTCACCGCCCTCGCCGCCCTCGCCCACGCCCAGGGGGCGCTGGTGCTCTGCGATGCGACCCAGGCTCCCGCGCGCCTGCCGCTCGACGTCCCGGCCCTGGGCGCCGACCTGGTGGCGATCTCGGGGCATAAGCTCTATGGTCCGCCGGGGGTCGGCGCCCTATGGCGGCGGCGGGGCCTGGCCTTGGCGCCGACGCTCTTCGGCGGCGGCCAGGAGCGCGGTCTGCGCCCCGGATCGCTGAATGTGCCGGGGATCGCCGGCTTCGGGGTGGCGGCGGCGATCGCCCGCCAACGCGCGCCGGAGCGCCAGGCGCAGCTGCGGCGCCAGACCGCATGGCTCGAAGAACACCTCCGGCAGGCCCTGCCCGGCCTGCTCATCCACGGTCGGCAGCGGGCGCCGGGCATCTCCTCGCTGACCCTCCCCGGGCTGCGCGGGAGCTGGTTGGCGCAATTGACGACGGTCGCCGCCAGCGCCGGCAGCGCCTGCAGCAGCGGCACCGGCGAGCCCAGTCACGTGCTCACCGCCCTCGGCGTCGCCGCCACGGATGCACGGAATTCACTGCGCATCAGCCTCGGCGAAGCGACCACCGATGCCGAGGTCGAGCAGCTCGCCGCCGCCGTCGTCCGCGGGGCGCAACGTCTGCGCTAGGAGTCTGTCGGAGATAGGCGCCGGAGGAG
>JBILBP010000220.1:0-4932 GCA_044353645.1 Planctomycetota bacterium
CTGATGGGGATGGCGGTGGGGTTGGCGGCCGGCAGGGCATCGGGCAGGGCCGCGCCTTTGACGCCGGCATTGAGGGCTTCCGCGAGCTGTTCCTCGACCAGGGCCAGGAAGCCGGCTTCGCCCTTGGCCCGGAGCACGAATTTGAGGCGGGCTTTCGCGCGGTTGTTGCGATCGCCGTACTTGTGATGGACGCGCACCAGGGCATCGAGGAGCGGCAGGAGGTCCTGCTTCTCGCAGAACTCACGCACCAGCACCGGCGCCACCGGCATCGCACCGAGGCCGGCAGCGCCGACCACGCGGAAGCCCTGCTTGCCATCCTTGAGCACCGGCGTCAGGCCGATGTCCTGGATGTTGGTCTGCTGCAAGGGATCCGCATCGGTGGTACCGAAGCTGATCTTGAACTTGCGCGGCAGCGAGGCCGACAGCGGCCCGCGCAGGAAGTGCTGGAAGCACTGCTCGGCATAGGGGTCGACGTTAAAGATTTCATCCGTGCGGGTGCCGGCCAGGGGCGAGCCACAGACCGCGCGCACGGCGTTGCCGCAGGCTTCACGGGTGGTCATGCCCACGTCTTCGAGTTCGCGCAGCAGAGCCGGCGTCGAATCCAGGGGCACATAGTGGAACTGGATCGCCTGACGGGTGGTGATGTGGCTGATGCCGTTGGAATACTTCTCAGCAGTGTCAGCGAGCGCGCGCATCTGCGACGGCGTGACCACGCCGTATTTCAGCTTGATACGAACCATCTGGTTTTCACCGCCCTGGCGTTGGCCATAGACGCCATGCACCAGGCGGAAAGGCCGGAAAACCTTATCGGCATCGATCGCCCCAGCATGCAGGAGGTCGATAGTATTCGAATACTTGGCAAGCTCTTGCTCGACGACATCAGGAAGCTTGGCAGAAATCGTTGCAGACATGGGGACTCCTTGGCGGGCCAAGAAACTACGTCGAGCCGGACGCGGTCCACATGCATTCATCTCCATCGCGCCCATGCGGCGATCGTATGGGCAGACGGTTGCACCCCCTGGGTCTAAAGCCATGGTTCCGCCCTCCCACATTTTTCGTCCCCACCCCCTGCCATTCCCGGACCTGCCATGAGCGCTGCGCCTACGATCATCTACACCAAGACCGACGAAGCCCCGGCGCTGGCCACCTATTCGCTGCTGCCGATGGTGCAGGCGTTCACCCGCACCGCCGGCGTCAAGGTCGAGCTTCGCGATATCTCCCTGGCCGGACGCATCCTGGCGGTCTTCGCCGATCGTCTTGCGGATGGCAGCCGCTTCCCTGACGTGCTCTCGGCCCTCGGCGAACTGGCCAAGACCCCGGAAGCCAACATCATCAAGCTGCCCAACGTCAGCGCCTCGATCCCCCAGCTCAAGGCGGCGATCGCCGAACTACAGGCGCACGGCCTGGCGGTGCCCGAGTATCCCGAAACCGCCACGACCGACGCCGAGAAGGATACCAAGGCGCGCTACGCCAAGGTCCTCGGCAGCGCCGTGAACCCGGTCCTGCGCGAGGGCAATTCCGATCGCCGCTGCGCGGCCTCGGTGAAGGCCTTCGCGCGCAAGCATCCACACAAGGTCGGGGCCTGGAGCAAGGACTCGAAGACCCACGTCGCGCACATGAGTGCCGGCGATTTCTACGGCAGTGAGAAATCCTGTTCGTTCACTGCCGCCGATGACGTGCGCATCGAACTCGTCGATCCCGCTGGCAAGACCACCGTGCTCAAGAACAGCACCAAGATCGAGGCCGGTGAGATCATCGACTCGGCGGTGATGAGCGCCCGGGCCCTGCGTGCGTTTTTCGCCAAGGCCATCGATGATGCCCAGGTCGAGGGCGTGCTGCTCTCGCTGCACCTCAAGGCGACGATGATGAAGGTCTCCGACCCGATCATGTTCGGCCATGCGCTGACGGTGTTCTTCCGCGACGTGTTCATCAAGCATGGCGCGACCTTCGCCCGCCTGGGCATCAACCCCAACAACGGCCTGGGCGATGTCTATGCCAAGATCGCGACCCTGCCGGCCGCCGAGCGTGCAGAGATCGAAGCCGACATCACCGCCACCTACAGCCAGCGGCCCGCTCTGGCGATGGTCAATTCCGACAAGGGCATCACCAACCTGCACGTCCCCAGCGACGTCATCGTCGATGCCTCGATGCCGGCGATGATCCGCGACTCGGGGCGCATGTGGAATGCCGAAAACAAACTCGCCGACACCAAGGCGCTGATTCCCGATCGTTGCTACGCCGGAGTCTACCAGGCGACCATCGAATTCCACAAGGCCAATGGCGCCTTCAATCCGGCGACCATGGGCAGCGTCGCCAACGTCGGACTCATGGCCCAGCAGGCCGAGGAATACGGCTCGCACAACAAGACCTTCGAGATCCCCCACGCCGGCACAGTGCGGGTAGTCGACGGCATGGGCAAGGTGCGCCTGCTGCACACCGTCGAGACCGGCGATATCTGGCGCATGTGCCAGACCCGCGAAGCGCCAGTCCGCGACTGGGTCAAGCTCGCGGTTACCCGCGCCCGCCTCAGCGGCACGCCGGCGATCTTCTGGCTCGATCCCGCCCGCGCCCACGACTCGCAGCTCATCAGCCGCGTGAACACCTACCTCAAGGATCACGAGACCAAGGGCCTCGACATCCGCATCATGGATCCGGTAGCGGCGACCAGGCTCTCGCTGGAAACGATCAAGGCCGGCAAGGACATCATCTCGGTCACCGGCAACGTCCTGCGCGACTACCTCACCGATCTGTTTCCGATCCTCGAACTCGGCACCAGCGCCAAGATGCTCTCGATCGTGCCGCTGCTCGCCGGTGGCGGGCTGTTCGAGACCGGGGCCGGCGGCTCGGCGCCCAAGCACGTGCAGCAGTTCCTCGAAGAAGGCTACCTGCGCTGGGATTCGCTCGGCGAATTCCTCGCCCTGCAGGTCTCGCTCGAAGATCTCGGTCAGAAGACCGGCAACCCCAAGATAACGGTGCTTGCCGAGACCCTCGACAAGGCCAATGCGCTGTTCCTCGAGAACAACAAATCACCCGCACGCGCCGTCGGCAGCATCGACAATCGCGGCAGCCATTTCTACCTCGCCCTGTACTGGGCGCAGTCGCTAGCCAAGCAGACCGCCGATGCCGCCCTCGCCGCGACCTTCGCGCCGATCGCCAAGGAGCTCACCGAAAAGGAGAAGATCATCGACGGCGAGCTGATCGCCGCCCAGGGCAAACCCCAGGACGTCGGCGGCTATTACCACCTCGACGATGCCAAGGCCGACCGGGCCCTGCGTCCGAGCGCTACGCTCAACGCGATCATCGCCAAACTCGGCTGAGCGGGTGGACGTGCTGATCAGTGGCGTTGAGCAAGGGTCAGCACGGCGCCGGCGATGCGCTCCAATGGCAGCACCTGATCGGCGGCGCCGAGCTTGACCGCCTCGCCAGGCATGCCCCAGACGACGCTGCTGGCCTCGTCCTGGGCGATGGTCGGCGAGCCGGCGCTCTTCAGCAGTTTAAGCCCTTCGGCGCCGTCGCGGCCCATGCCGGTCAAGAGCACGCCGATGGCATTGGCGCCGGCGGTCTGGGCTACCGAACGGAAGAGCACATCGACCGCCGGCTTGTGCAAGCCGACCCTCGGGCCGTCGCGGACATCGGCGCGATAAACCGCACCATCACGGCGCAACAGCAGATGGCGATCACCGGGCGCGATCAGGCAGATGCCCGGGCTGACGATGTCGCCATGCTCGGCCTCCTTGACGTGGATCTGGCAGCATTCGTTCATTCGCTGGGCGAATTGGGCGGTGAAACCCGGTGGCATGTGCTGGACGACCATCATCCCCGGAGCATCGCCAGGGAAGACCGCGAGCATCCGCCGCAGGGCCTCGGTACCGCCGGTGCTAGCGCCGATGGCGAGGACTTGGTTGGTGGTGCGGTTCAACCCGGGTAACCTCGCTGTCGCGTCTGGCGTCCGCTTGCCGACGCGAACCCGGCCGAGGGCCTTGATCCGTGCGATGAGTTGCGGGACGAGCTCGCCCACCCCGTAAGCGATGCCGGGTTTGCCGAGCACGTCGAGGGCCCCGGCCTCGAGCGCCTGCAGGGCGAGAGCGCTGCCGTGCGGAGTCAGGGACGAGACCACGATCACCGGCATCGGCCGGTGCTCCATGAGACGCTTGAGGAAGGACAGCCCATCGAGCCGCGGCATCTCCAGATCGAGGGTCAGGATGTCGGGCTCATACAGCTTCATCTGCTCGCGAGCGGCGAACGGATCCGGGGCCGTGCCGACGACGCGCAGCGCGGGATCCTTGGCGAGCTCGCGACCCAGCACCTGACGGACCGTCGCACTGTCGTCGACGATCAAAACTTTGAGCGGTTCCATCAGGGCCTCCGATAGGCGGCGGGTTGAATGGCGATGAGATCGCCTTGCAGCTGCGAGAGGCTCTCGGCGTGACCGACGCAGAGCAGCCCCCCCGGACGCAGGATGCGGCGGGTCTCGGCGAGGATGCGGGCGCGGATCTCGTTATCGAAATAGATCATCACATTGCGGCAGAAGACGACATCGAAGGGACCGTTCATGGGATAGGGCGGCTTGGCGAGATTGACGCGATTGAAGGTGATCATCTGGCGCATCTCACGGCTTACCCGATACAGTTGCTTGCCTGCATCATAGGTGAAATGGCGACCCAATAAGCTCTCGGGGATCGCGGCCACGGCGGCGGCGCTATAGGCTCCGTGGCGGGCGATATCCAGGACCCGGGTGCTGATGTCGGTGGCGAGCATCTTCACCCGCACCGGCTGATTGCCGATAACCTCGAGCATCGACATTGCGAGGGTATAGGGCTCCTCGCCGGTGCTGCAGGCGGCGCACCATACGCGCAGTTCGCTGCGACCCTCGGCAATCCACGTCGCGGTCATGCTCCGCAACAGCGCGAAATGCTCGGCTTCGCGGAAGAA
>JBILBP010000221.1:0-4912 GCA_044353645.1 Planctomycetota bacterium
ACGGGTGCTTGGACAGCAGGGCATTGCCATGATGGCCATGGCGATGGTGGGCATTGGCGCCATAGGCGAAATGCGGCCAGTGGATATCGGCGAGGTGGGCGGCCTGTCCGAGCGCCGGCCAATCATCATGCATGCTCGCATGATGACGGTGTTCGCCGACCACTTCCTGGAGGAAGGCGACGTCGGGATTGATGCTGCGCAGGCCCTCGCGCAGGCGCTGCAAGGTGCAGCCGCGATTGCCGAAGGCGAAGCCCTTGTGGATGTTGCAGGAGAGGATGCTGAACGACATCAGAGCCACCGCCGCATGCTTAGGAAGAGGTTGCCGAGCAACCGCCAGCGCAGCGAAGGACGCTGCCCACTGACGATTTCTTGCGCCGCGCTGCAGTCGCTGGTGAAGGCTTCCGCGAGTGTCGCGATCGAGGACGGCTGTTGCAGCCAGACATCGGCCTCGAGATCGAAGAGCAGCGAGCGCGAGTTGAGATTGCTGGAACCGACCAAGCCGAGGTTGTCGATGAGCATGGTCTTGGCGTGAACCATGCGGGGGTAGGCCCAGACGCGTACGCCGGCGGCATCGAGACGCGCGAAATAGACCCTGGCGATGTAGGGCATCATGCCGATGTCGTTGATCGCCGGCAGGAGCATGCGCACGTCGGCATGCTTGGCGGCCGCGGCCAGGGCCTTGAGCAGGTCTTCGTTGGGCACGAAATAGGGGGTGGTGATCCACACCCGTCCACGGGCCTGGCGGATGCGCTGCAGCAGATCGTACCAGATCCGGCGACGCACCTGGCGCGGGCTGTTGATCCGTACCGGAGCACCGAGATCGACCGCCAGCAGGCGCCCAAGCAGCCCAGTTGCGGGCAGCAGGAAGCGTTTGCCATAGCGCCACGATTGGCGCCAGGTCAGGGTGAAGGCACGGGTGATGAGCTGCACGCCGTCGCCTTCGACGCGCGCGGCGGTATCGCGCCAGGCGTCATCACCGGCCAGTGAGCGGTAATGGCGACGCTCGAGATTGAACGACCCGATCCACGCGATGCGCTCATCGATGACGCAGGTCTTGCGGTGATTCCGACGATTGGCGAAACGGAAGGCCTGCAAGCGCGCGAGCAGTTGGCGCAGGGTCGGCAGGTAGGTGCGCAGCACCGTCCACGGCACCGGGTGATAGATGCGCCAGGGACAGCCGCGAAAACTCGCTCCCGGGCCCTGGATCCAGTTGAGGGCGCCGTTGCCATCGACGAGCAAACGGACCTCAACGCCGCGAGCACTGGCGGCGGCGAGGGCGGAGGTGATCTGGGTGCCGACCTCATCGGCTTCCACAATATAACTTTCGAGGTCGATATGTCGGCGGGCAGCCGCGATGTCAGCGAGCAATCCGCACAAGTAGGCATCGCCGTCGGTGACGACCAGTTCGGCTGTCCAGGGCTGGATCATGAGTCCGGATTGCATCGCCCCCCGCGATAAAGCTAGGCTTTATCGCGGGGGGTTACGAAATACTTTTTTTGCGCTTGCCGGCGGCTTTCTCAGCGCTTGCCAGCGGCTTTCAGTAGCGTCTCGCCGAGGGTTGCCGGGCTTTCGGCGATGTGCACGCCGGCGTCCTTCATGGCTGCGAACTTGGCTTCGGCGGTACCGGTGTTGCCGGAGACGATGGCCCCGGCGTGGCCCATGCGCTTGCCCTTGGGTGCGCGCGAACCAGCGATGAACCCGACCACCGGCTTGGTCACGTGGGCCTTGATGTACTCGCAGGCTTTCTCTTCGGAATCGCCGCCGATTTCGCCGATCATGATGATGTACTTGGTTTCCGGATCGTTCTGGAACAAGGTCAACGCGTCGATGAAGTCGGTGCCCTTGATCGGGTCGCCGCCGATACCGATGCAGGTCGACTGTCCGAGACCGGCGCCGGTCGATTGGAACACCGCTTCGTAGGTCAAGGTCCCCGAGCGGCTGACGATGCCGGTCGAGCCGCGCTTGTGGATGTAGCCCGGCATGATGCCGATCTTGCATTCGCCGGGGGTGATCACGCCCGGGCAGTTGGGGCCGACGAGGCGCGACTTCGAGACCGCGAGCTTCTTCTTCACCAAGTACATGTCGCGGGCCGGGATGCCTTCGGTGATCGCCACGATCAACGGGATGCCCGCGTCGATGGCTTCGCAGATGGCATCGGCAGCGCCGGGCGGCGGGACGAAGATCATCGAGGCGGTGGCGCCACCCTGGATCACGGCCTCGCGGACGGTGTTCCAAACCGGGAAGTTCTTGCCGTTTTCGCCAGTCCAGGTTTGGCCGCCCTTACCGGGGGTCACGCCGCCAGCGAACTGGGTGCCGTAATTCACGGCGCCGTTGGAGTGGAATGTGCCGACCTTGCCGGTGATGCCCTGGCAGATGAGGCGAGTATTTTTATCGACGAGCACAGCCATGACTTAAACTTTCTTTCCAGCAGCAGAGAGCTTTGCAGCGCGGTATTCGGCAGCGGCCTTAGCGGCCTTGGTGCAGCCATCCTTGAGGTCATCAGCGGCGATGACCTTGAGCCCGGATTCGTTGATCATCTTCTTGCCCAACTCGACGTTGGTGCCTTCGAGACGCACGATCAGCGGGCGGTCGAGACCAACTTCCTTGACCGCGGTGAGCACGCCCGAGGCGATGGTGTCGCACTTCATGATGCCACCGAAGATGTTCACCAGGATGGCCTCGACCGAGGGATCCTTGAGGATGATCTTGAAGGCGGTGGTGACCTTCTCGGCGGTGGCGCCGCCGCCGACGTCGAGGAAGTTGGCGGGGAAGGCGCCGTAGGATTCGCCGTACAAGGCGATCGCATCCATGGTCGCCATCGCCAGACCGGCGCCGTTGACCATGCACCCGACATTGCCGCCGAGCTTGACGAAGGCCATGTCGTGCTTCTTGGCTTCAAGTTCCGAGGGGTCTTCCTCATTCGGATCGAGGAAGGCTACGATGTCGGGATGGCGGAAGAGGGCGTTGTCGTCGAACGACATCTTGGCATCGAGGGCGACGACTTTGTCATCCTTGGTGATCACCAGCGGATTGACTTCGAGCATGTCGGCGTCGGTTTCGATGAAGCACTTGGCGAGGGCCTTGGCGGCGGTCACGAAGGCCGGGATCTGGGTTGGCGTCAGGCCGATCTGGAAGCCGAAATCGCGGGCCTGCCAATCGCCGAGGCCGGCGTGCGGATCGAAATGGGTCTTGAGGATCTTCTCGGGGGTGTGGTGGGCGACATCTTCGATGTCCATGCCGCCTTCGCTGGAGACCACCAGGACCGGGGCGCCCGCGGCACGGTCGAGGAGGATCGAAAGGTAGAGCTCCTTGGCGATGGCGCAGCCGTCTTCGATGTACAGCGTCTGCACCTGCTTGCAGTCATCGCCGGTCTGGATGGTCTTGAGGAAGTTGCCGAGCAGCTTGCTGGCGTAGTCCTTGGCTTCGGTGGGGGACTTGGCGAGCTTGACGCCGCCGTCCATGACTTTTTTGGTCATCGCCTGGTCGGCGTAGACCGTGCCTTTGCCGCGTCCGCCAGCGTGGATCTGGCTTTTGACGACGACGACGGGCGAGCCCAGTTCTCTGGCGGCAGATTCGGCCTGTTCAGCGGTTTTCACCGCGATGCCGCGCAGGACGGGGACGCCGTACTGTTTGAAGAGCTGCTTGCCTTGATACTCGTGGATCTTCATGGAACTTTTCTCAGACGGTTGATTCAGGACGGTTGTTGGCGGCGTGAACCATGGCTGCCTCGGCTCCTGGACGCCAGGGCGTGGAATGAGAGACCGGTGTCATTGTGCGGATGACCGCACAATGACACCGGTCGGAAAAATCGGTATGAAATGTTGAAGCGTTCAACGGCGAGCAGTGGCCAATTCTGGAGTCAGGCGTAGATCCTTGGTTGCGATCACGGTCCGATCCCAGGGCTCGAAACCAGCTTTGCTGATCCGTACGCGCACTTTTCGGCTACTGGGGAAGGCGAATCGTCCGGGCGTCGTACCCACGAACACGCCATCGATCTCGAGTTCGCAGCGGCTTTCCGAGGGTTGTACGAGGACCTCGATGGTACTTTCCGCGTTCACCTCGGCGCCACTTTCGGGGATGATCTGGGCTCGGAAATCAGCATCATGTTCGAGATTCTGCAGCGCCGCCTGGATCGCGGAATAAGCGGCATCCCGGTTGGCGCCGGTCGAGGATTCGCCATGCAGCATCTGTGAGTAGCGCACCGTGCCGTCGGCTCCAACCAGCCGTACCCGGACCTCGGCCAGCATGCGCTCACCTGACGACGTCAATTGCGTGATGGTACCAAGGGCGATGGCGGTGGCGCCGGTGGCCTGCGCCAAGCGGATGGCGGTCTTGGGGTCGCGTGCCTGTTCGGGGGTGATGCCCTCGCTGAACAGGCCGTCGGCCCGGCTGCGCTCGACGACCATCGCCCGGCCGGTACCGGCGGGCAGATTGACGATGAGGTTCTCAAGCACGGCACGTGGCGCATCAACCAGTCGATCGGCGATCACCTTGTGTTCGGTCGGACGGGGTTGATTGCTGATCACTACTTCAAGATCGGGCTTCGGTGCGTGTACGGTATCGTCGGGGGCGATGTCGATGATCGTGCCTGAGAGGTTCTCGAACGGCGCTACGAGGATGAGCGGAGCTGCCGGCGGGGCTGTCTCGTCAGCGGCTTGGCCGAAACCACACAAGCAGACGAAATACGTGCCGAGGATGAGGAGCGGGCGACGGAGGTTCATGGCTGTACTATGCGACGATTGCGCGCGCGGCAAACCGCGACGCTTCATGCAGCGGTCTGCCGCCAGCTATGCGTCACGGCTATGCGTCACAGGCAAGCTTAGAGGTGCGGGCATTCTCTCATTGGCACGTGGCCACTTGCGCCATCATGGCGGCACTTCCGAAGGATTCATTTATGCTCGCTGCTTATCGC
>JBILBP010000222.1:0-4898 GCA_044353645.1 Planctomycetota bacterium
TGGCCCGGCCCGTGGGGATTCACGTGCGGGGCCACGGCAGCATTGGCTGTTCGACAGCGTCGGCAGTACTAGAGACGTAGAGCGTACAGGGCGCCCGTATGGCCGGGGCGGCCGGCTATGTCCAACCTTGGCCGTTCCAGTCTCAATGCTCTGGCCAGTGGTTGGGGTTGGGGTAGCGGTCTGATCAGGTGAGGAACGGGAAGCGGGCGTTGCGCAGGGCCTTCTGGATGCGGGTGTTGTTGCGGTTAGCCACCTCTTCAGGGCCACCTCTTCAGGGCCGCCTCGACGGCGACGAGGTCATGTCGGCCTCACGGATGTCTCCGTCAACTCGGCGATGCGCCGGTGCGTCAGCCCGGCTTCGTGGTGGATGTGGATACGCTGTCTCGTCAGGGGATTGATCACTTCGGGTCTCCTCGCGGGGGAGGATCCTCAGGTGACCGATAGGTGACCGATAGGTGACCGACAGGAGATCCGTCAGGGCCGGTCATCGTGGACCCGGCCAGAGTTTTGAGACGGCACAGTGCTCTGCCCTCGTCCAGCCAGGACGGTGGCTGGCCTCGGTTGTACGTGGGTGGCTGAACTACCATGCCGTCCCAGGAAATAGTCAGGCCATCCACCAATTCAAAGATCGCATCATCGAGGCAGGGCAACGGGTCCTCAGCCGCCGCAGCCAGAAAGCGCGCACGGGCACCGCCTGGATCATCATGCGCCGACTCGCCGAACGATACCTGCCCCCGGTTAAAATTCTGCACCCTTATCCCAACGAGTGGCTATGCGTCACTGCCTGATGAAAGAGCCGTATGCGGTATTCCGCCCGTACGGATCTGTGCCGGGTATTCGAACATTTTATCGATAGATACCCATGAAATTTAGTAAATCTATGGCGACTCACACGGCTAAGAATAAGAAGAAAAGCGACAGGGCATAGGTCTCCGCCAATGTGATATTTCTAACCGGAAAGATCTCGGATATGATTTTATTATAGAGGAATTTGAAGGTAAAAATGCCTAAAACCAATACCGCTAAGGCAAAAGATAATTTTATAAGTTCTCCGTGTGGAAGTTTATGGAAAAACTTGTCAGCAAGACTTGTCCCCTCTGTTGTGTCTGGCGAAAACAGAACTCCCATTATCGGAAAGGGAATGACCAATAATGTCGCTTTGATGTTGAATTTCAGATTGATGGTGCTCATGTTTTCCTTTCGCAATTGCGAGGGTGATTTTCTTTGAAGATTCTTGTGTTGTAATCGAGGTTCACAGCGGATGTGGACAATGCGCTGGTGGACCAGGAGGCAGGCATCTTCGATGCCGATGAAAGTTTTCGTGCCTGCATTGCAAGCTTTGGAGATCGGGATTTCAGCCCCCTGTGCGCAGCCAGTGGTCCGAGCATCGCAAATGAATGGCAGGCCAAAAAGATCACATTGCAGCAATGGGATGGAATCAGCGGTTCGGGTATCGATCCTGAAAAAGGTCATCTGGCCAGTTCCTCGTCGTTCGTGGCGGGGAAGAGGGCCCACGTCTACGGGGCTGAATCCCCGCAGACGTGGGAACCAACATCTGCCCTGACCTACGTGGGGCCACATATTCACCAGCACCGGCAATGATCGGCGTGCCAGCGACCTGCAGATGCCCGAGATGGCAGGCGGTGTCGGGTGGCAGGGACTTCACCGTGTAGACCACCGTGCGCCGGCCCGGCGGCCATGCGAGGGTGTACCAGAAACTTTCATATTTCCCGAGTTTTCCTCGGTGGAACGGATCACTCCGGCAGCACTAGGCAGGCGGTCGCGACCGCCTCCGGATCGGCACGTTCCTCCAGACAGCGGCGCATGGCCTCGGCCCGGCGGGGGACGGGGCCCGCATGCACCTGCCGGCCGTTCACCGTCACGGTGACCGGTCGGTCCAGATCCACCAGCCCATCCACCAGCCGCAATTCACTGCGCGCCGGCACCTCGCCCTCGAGGCGGATGGCGTTGCCCTCCACCCGGGCGGTGATGCGCTGGCCTGCCTTCACCGCCGCCCCATCGGGGATGCGCAGCCAGTAGAAGCGGCGGTGGATTATGCCGCTCTGCACCCAGACGATGACCGTAGGCCAGGTGGTCCGCTTGAATCCAGCCATCCAAGGCAGGGCTTCCGCATCCTTCCGGTCCATCCAGTGGGGCAGGCCGGGATAGATGCGCGCCATGTGGACGTAGCCGCCTGGATCCGCCAGGGCGAGGCGGTCGAGCTCCGCTGCCCGCTCGGCGACGATGCGGTTGCGATCGTAGGCGGCATCGGCGCCTCATGCCGACGGATGATCGCATGCCCGACGCCGTTCCGGCATCCGGGCGATGGACCTCAGGGCGTGCCAACCACCGGGGGATGCAGATTGGTGCCGGTGATCTTCAGGACACAGGTGAAGGCGCCGGCCGGCTGGGCGGGCAGGGTCACCACGAGACCCTCCGCGCCCTGGGCGAAGACCACCTTGCCGTGTCCGAGCAGTTCAACGCCGGCGATCTGGTTGCCACCGTCCGTGGCGGTAGCGAGGGACTTGACCGGCAACTTGCCGTTCACGGGCCAGCCCAGGGCGATGGCGTACAGGGCCTGGCCGTCCTGGGAGCGGGTAAAGCGAATGTCCGCCGCGGTAAAGCCGAAGTCCTCCTTGAAGTGACCTACCTCCGCCTTTCGGGCCGGGCTCTCGCCATAGACCAGCCGGGGCCGGTGCCGTGGATGGCCTCGCTGTTGACCGTCATCCAGGCGGCGGGGGTAGCCAGCAACTGCTCGACCTCGGGATCGATGGTGCCATCGGGACGCTGGATGACATTGAGCAGCATGTTGCCGTTCTTGCTCACCACGTCGATCAGGGTGTGGATGACCCAGGCCGGCGTCCGGTACATGGTATCTGTTCCTGACATCTCCTTCGGGCTCGGATACCACTTTTTCACAAGAAATCTGCGGCTCGGCTGGTGCGGCAACCTCCACAACGGGCACCGCTGGAGCTGTAACTGCCACGCGATTCACCGTGGGGCGTGAACGTTGACCAGGGCCACCGAGATTCGAGCTGTCCGACCGGGACGAGCACCAAGCCGGCATTGAGGGAGAGAGCCGGGCTGGGATCCCAGCGGCGACATCAACCCGAGGCTTGCAGATTCCTGCGAATAGCTGTCCCTACCTCGTATCGTGCTCCGCGATCATGCAGCGGGACGATGACGCTAATGGCCCTGCGCCAACAACGTCAACTGAGTTCGAGCACGCCGGGCTTCGTCATCGGTCTTGCCGTTGAAGTCGATCAACGCGTGGGGGTCATCGGCTGGAACATCCATATCTTCATGCGCCTTGAGCCCCTGCGCCTCGACCTGCGCGACCGTGACTGCAACAACGCCGACCGACTTGCGACCGCACGCCAGGAAGCGCTCGGGGGCTGTCATCCCCTCCACCGCGATCATCGGCATGGCCGCGTCATAAGCCTCCCGCAGGTGCCCCGGCACCATGCGCAAGTACACACCTTCGTGGTCTCAATGCTGGCATGCCCAAGCAGGGCCTGGACGTGCCTAATGTCAGCCCCACCCCTGAGCAGGTGGACTGCGATGGAATGCCGCAATAAATGCGGATATAGGTGCGGTGCGTCACTCCCCCGCTGGGCGTTGAGCCGCCGGAACAGTACCTGCAGCGCCCACTCCGCCAGGCGCGCCCCGCGAGCGCTCAAGAGCAGCGCCCCATGGTCTGGCCCACGCCCGTCTCGATGCCACGGTGCTCGCTGGCGACGGCAGGTCGCACGTCGTCCGCGCCGGCGAAGTCCTGCGCATCGTCGATCTCGAAGGCAACCAGGCCGTCGATACGATGTTCTATGATGCCCACGAGCCCGTGGATCGCTACGACGCGACGCAGACCATCCGCCGCAACCGCCAGCTCTACCTGACCACCGGGGCGGTGCTGTCGGCGACGCGCGGTACGCCGTTGATGACCATCATCGACGACACCTGCGGCCGCCATGATACCGTCGGCGGTGCGTGCTCGTGCGAGAGCAACCAGGTGCGTTATGCGTTCGATCGGGCGGCGATGCATTCGTGTCGCGATACCTTCCTGCTCGAGCTCGCCCGCCACCAGCCGCACCTCACCAAGCGCGACATCGGCCACAACGTCAACTTCTTCATGAATGTGCCGGTGATTTCTGATGGCGGCCTGCGCTTCGCTGACGCCGTCTCGGCCCCCGGGCGCCACGTCGAACTACGCGCTGAACGCGATGTGCTGGTGGTGGTCAGCAACTGTCCGCAGCTCAACAATCCCTGTAATGGCTGGAATCCCACGCCGGTGCGCATGCTGGTGTGGAGCGCGCCATGAGCCTGCTGCTCGAACCGCGTCACGTCTGGAAGCAACGCGCGGTGGAACTCGGCGTGACCGTGGCCTTCGGCGGAGCCCTACCGCCTGGGCGACGGCTGGTGGTCCGCCTCAGCGACGGGAAAGTGCGCGGCGACGCCGACGAATCGGCGCGCTGGCGGGGGCGCGTACTGATACGCGAAACTCCCGCCGATCTCAGTGTCGCGGCCCGCGCTGAGGTTCATGCGGTCGCCCAGCGCATGGCTCCGCCGGTTGGCGATTTCGAACTCGAGATCGTCTGGGATGGCGAGGTCGCGACCCTCGTCGGCGCGCGTCTTTCCGAGAGCGCTTGGGAGATCTTCGCCGGCATCCAGCTCAGTGCCGTGATCACCGCCCAGCGCGCCTATCAAGGACGCATGACCGAGGTTGTGGTCGGCCCCGGTGTGGCCTGCATGGTCGTCCCCCGGCAAGAGGTCGTCCCCCGGGCAGGAGGTCGCGCTCGCTGCCGGCGCCCGCCTGGCCACGGTCACCGCCCATGCCGGCACGCGCGCGGCAGCGCTGACGCAGTTGCGCGAGCGCCTCGCGACGCTGCGCCTGTCCGGGCTGC
>JBILBP010000223.1:0-4893 GCA_044353645.1 Planctomycetota bacterium
TCGCCGGCGGCCAGGGGAATGGTCGCCGGGGTGAAGGTGACCTGCTCGCTGATCCCCAGCACGCTGCCCGCGCCGCTGAGTGGCGTGAGCACCCGCTGGCGGTCGATGAGCACCGCCGGGTGCCCGGCGCAGACCACCGCCGCCTGCTCCTGGAGCTGATCGATGACGATCAGCTGCGCCGTCACCAGCCGGCGCTGTTCCGACGATTGCACCAGCTGGCGGTTGAGCTTGCGCATGAACTCCTCGGCCCCGCTGACGTCCATGCCGCTGCGGCAGTTCTCATCGAAGAAGGCCTTGATCAGCACCCCATGCATCGAGGCCCCGAGATCGTGGCCGGCGACATCGGCGACCAGCAGCAGGCATCCCGAGCCGGTTGAACGCAGGCCGACGAAATCGCCGCCCATGTCGGAAAGTGGACGGTTACGCCACGCCAGGCCGATCCCCGCCGGCGGCACCAGCACCCCGACCAGATCGCGCCACGCCGCCCGCGCCGACTGCATCTGGGCGTCGAGACGGTAGAAGCTGTCGCTGGCTTCATCGGCCTTGCGCTGCGTCGCCCGCCGCGCGCGATCGGCGGCTTCGAGTTCGGCTTTCAAGGCCGTCTCACGGGCATGACGACGTTCGGCGAGGGTCGCGGTGCGTTCGAGGAAGGTGCGGAGCTGCGTGATCATGGCGTCGATCCGCAGCGGTTTATCGAGGATCTCGCCAACGCCGCGGCGAAGCAGCTCGACCACCGTCTGGCGCTCTTGATCAGCGGTGAGGGCGATCACCGGCACGACCATGCCGGCGGCATGCAGCGCATCGAGGAAGCCCAGGCCACCACCATTGGGGAGGTGGACATCGAGCAGCAGCGCATCGAGCGGGCGGCGGGCCTTGGCCAGGTGCAGCAGCAGCTCCATGGCCCGCGTCCCATCGGCGGCGGTGTGGACCTGATACCCGGCCTGCTGCAAGGCGGCGGTGGCGATCCGGCGGATCGCCGGATCGCCATCGACGACCAGCACGGAGCGCGGGCCGGCGGCACCGAGCGGTCGACCGAACAGCGAGGTGTCCGGCAGCGGTGGCGGCACCTGCCCATTGAGGGCCTGCTGCGCAAAGTCACGTACCGAGAGAGTCATCGGGGGATTCATACCCGATAAACCAAGAGGAGCGCAACAAGCAGGTGGTGTGCGGCGAGGATCTATCCGGATTTCAAGAGACGTATGAAGGACACAAGAGCCAGTGTCGCTGGCCGTCGCTCGGATCAGGCGAGCTGAATGTTGACCGCCGCAGCACAACTGCGCGCACGACTACGGGCCTCTGCGAGCGTGTCGCCGCTGGCGACGGCTACGGCGAGGCGTCGTTTACCGCTGCACACCGGTTTGCCGAACAGGCGCACCTGCGAATCGGGCACCGCCAGGGCGCGGTCGAGTCCATGGAACATCGGTACGCCCTCGCCCTCGCCGAGCAGGGCCACCGAAAACGCTGGCCGTAGGAGGCGGATCGGCGGCACCGGCAGGCCGAGGATGGCGCGCGCGTGCAGGGCGAACTCGCTGAGCGCCTGCGAACCGATGGTGACCAGGCCGGTGTCGTGCGGGCGTGGGCTGACCTCGCTGAAGATGACCTCGTCAGCGCAGACGAAGGCCTCGACCCCGAACAGTCCCCAGCCGCCGAGTTCGCCGACGACCTTCTTGGCCATGACCTGGGCATTCGCCCAGGCGCGCTCGGACATCACGCAGGGCTGCCACGATTCGCGGTAATCGCCATCGATCTGCACATGGCCCACCGGCGGGCAACACTGGATGCCATTGCTTGCGGAAACGGTGAGGACGGTGATCTCATAATCAAAGGTGATGAAACCTTCGACGATGCAGCGCCCGGCCCCAGCGCGTGAGCCTTCTTGGGCATAGGCCCACGCCGCCGCTACATCGGCTGGCGTCTTGACCACGCTCTGGCCCTTGCCGCTGCTGCTCATCAAGGGTTTCAAGACGAAGGGATAGCCGACGATGGCTGCCGCCGCTGTGCATTCCTCGGCATTGGCGACGAAGCGATAGGGCGAGGTCGGCAGGTTGAGGGTCTCGGCGGCCAGCCGGCGGATGCCCTCGCGATTCATGGTCAGACGGGCGGCACGGGCGGTGGGCACCACGCGCAGGCCCTCCTGCTCAAGCTCGACCAGGGTCTGGGTGGCGATGGCCTCGATCTCGGGAACGATCAGGTCAGGTTTTTCCTGGGCCACGACCCGGCGCAACGCCGCCCCATCGAGCATCGAAAAAACATGGCTGCGATGGGCGACCTGCATCGCCGGCGCGTCTTGATAGCGATCGCAGGCGATCACTTCGCAGCCCAGGCGCTGCAGTTCGATGGCGACTTCCTTGCCCAGCTCACCGGCGCCCAGCAGCAGGACGCGGGTGGCGGTCGGCGACAACGGCGTGCCGAGGATTCCAGGAGTCAGGGGCATGAGCTGCCATCCGCGGGCCGCCGCAGTCGGCAGGCGAGCACGGCCAGCACGCCGAGGAGCGCCGCGATGCCCGTACCAGCGCCGCAGCTGCCAGGAGCAGTGGCGCCAGTGACTTCTTCCGGTAGCGGCTTCGGGGGGTCGACATTGATCGCGTAGGTGGTGGTCTTCGACAGCGAATTGCCAGACCCTGGCTGGGGCGTGGAAATCAGGGCCACGAAGTCCGGCGCATGGGCGGTGCCAACGAGCGCCGTCTGGCTGGCGAGGACCAGGCCGGCGCTGTCGACGAGGTCGAGGATCGGTGCCGCATGGCCGTCGGTGATGGTGTAGCTGAACAGCACGTTGTTGCCGCTGATGCCGGTGTAGATCGCATAAGCCGGACTGCCGCTGCCAGTGCTGTTCAAGCGCAGGTAGGGGATGCCGGGGCTGCCAGACAGGGTCACTGCCCGATCGAAGGTGACGGCGAGATCAATCACCTGGCCGGTACGATAGACCAGGTTCCCCGGGCTGACGCCGGTGATGCTGACCACCCGTGGCGCAACGAAGGTGGTGCCGCCGGGCGCGTTGAAGGTGCCGGTGGAAATGGTCTCGGCATTGGTGTTGCCATATTGATCGCTGACATAGCCGGCGGCGGCGGTCAGGGTGACGCTGCCGTAGCCATAGGGCGTGACGGCGATGGTGTTGACGTTGCCCTCTTGCTTCGGTGCGCCGTTGAGCACGCCGTTGGAGAGGCTCAAGAACGAACTGTTGAAGGCGGCGGGTTCGGTACCCGATAGGCCGCTGGTGATGGTCGAGATGAAGATCAGATCGTTGCCGCTGGTGCCCGGCGCGGGGATCGACACCGTCGGCTTGCGATCGAGCACCAGGGTGTACGAGAAATCTCTGCTCGGCAGACCCAGGCCAAAGGTCCCGAGCTTGATGATCATCGTCGCCGTGCCGTCAAAGGTCGGCGTCGCCTGGTAGTTCCAGATCTTTTGGCTAGTGCCTGAGACCAGAGCAATCGATTCGTTGCTCACCGCCCGCGCCGCATTGTCGAAGGTGCTGCCGGTGAAGATGCCGATATTGGCGGTATTGCTCGGCGGTACGGCGGCCGTGGCCGGTGCCGAAAGCGTGATCAGCAAGCTGATCGGCGAGCCCGAGTAACGCTGACCGTTGCTGTCGTAGGCTTGCCCAGAAGCGGGAGTGATGGCGATTTCGGCGGCACCGGCGCACAGCGCGCACATCCATAGACAGCAGACGAGGGAAATGAATTTCATATCAGAACCTGTAACCGATTTGCAGGGCGCCTTCGGCACCATTGCGGATGATGGTCATTTTGCTGCTGTATCCACCGGGCAGATCGACATCGAGGGTATTGTTGCCATAGAGCCAGCCGAGGGACAGCCCTAGCAGCCAATGCTCATCGCACAGTACCACCGCCCCACGGCCGCCGGCTTCCCAGTACAGGCCACCGCCGCTGCCGACTTCCGGCGTCAAGCCCGGCGAGGTCGTTTCTGCCGTCGACCAGCCGCCGCGGCCGAGCAGGGAAAGCTCGAAATGATAAGTCCCGAGGCTGGTGCCGGCGGGCATCGTCGCCCAGCCCACGCCGCCCATCAGTCCATACTGGCGGTAGGCGAGCTCCAGGTCGGAGCGGGTATTGGATGAGGTCCCGCTGCCCGTGTCGTAGGAATCGGGGGTGATGTCATTGTTGCTGTAGCTGACGCCCACCGACCACAGGAAGCCCGGCTGGGCGCGTTGGCGACGCGACATGCCCTGGTCGTACTCGATGTCATAGCGCGTGCCGAAGCTCTTCCCGCCCTTCCAATTGTAGTTCTTTCCCGCACCGCCGGCAGGAGTGATCTCTTCGCTGATGGTCGGCGCCTGCTGGATCGTGATCCCCAAGCGCAGATCATCGATCGGCTCGAAGTTCTCGGCCCAGGCAGGTAGGGTGGCGGCAAGACACAGGGCAAAGCGCAGGCGCATGGCGACTCAATGGGGAAGGGTGGCAGCGGCACAGCTTATAGAGCACGGCCTACGGTGGGACTGCGCGGAGCGGCACAAGCCGGGAGGGGCCGTCAGACGTATCAATGAATGCGCTGGTAGGATCACGCCGCCCGCCGGCGCCGGCTGAAGCCTAATCCCAGCCAACCGCCGACCAAGATCAGCGCGATGCCCGAGCCCGTGCCGCAACCGCCGACACTGGCGGAAGGATTATCATTGATGTCGGGCTTGCCGGGGCCGTTCGGCCCACGGGTGTCGACGACGATGGCGGCGTTGGCGGCAAGGGAGCCCTCCTTCGTCGGTTCGGGCAAGGTCCGATCGGCGGCATTCGAATTGACATCGTTGATCGTCGCTCCGTCCAGGGCCAGAGCTGACGTATTCAGGTAATCGAGATCGGCGGTCTGATCACCATCGACAGTGGTGTAATCGAACACCACATCGTTGCCGGTGGTCTCGCCATAGAGCGCCTTCCTGCCCGTGGT
>JBILBP010000224.1:0-4892 GCA_044353645.1 Planctomycetota bacterium
CACTCGCCAGTGGCCAAGAGGATGGAAGCATGATACTCTCTTACGAGATGGATTCTGAACTCCACTGTTTGATCATTGATGACCAGCCCGAAAGCATCCGCGGTCTCGCCGAGCAGCTCGCGGGCCGAGGGCATCAGGTCTCGCTCTCAGCTGATTCCATGGAAAGCCTGCGTCTCCTGACCGAGGCGCAAACCGGACGTCGGCCCTACGGCCTCGTGCTGGTGGATGTCAATCTCCCGATCATGGATGGCCCGACCCTGGTGCGTGAAATTCGTCGTCGCGGCGACCAGACACCGGTAGTCTTCATCACCGGTTATCATTCGGTGAGCATGCGCATGCGCCCGGAATTGGCCAGCCTGCGGGCCCTCGACATCCTCACCAAGCCGGTCCCCATGACCGCCCTCGATCGCTGCCTCGAACAGCTCCTGCGCCAATCGCGTTCGTCGAACCAGGAGCGCCGCTCCTCAGAATTTGGCCTGGGTTCTGGCGACCATTCCGCGATCGGCCTAGGCGCCGCCAACGCTGATCTGAATGAGCCGTTCTATGGTACGTCGCGCTCCGTGCGCATTCCCAAAGCGGCATCGCCCCCGACCGAAGGCGCCCTCGCCCACGTCCAGCGTCCGCCCTCTGATAACGACATCATTCCCGATTCCATCATCACCGGAGGGAATCAGACGCCGCTGCCGAGCACCGCGAACACCGCCCGCCGCGGCATGTACACGCCGTTGCCGCTGCCGATGTCCGATCCCGTGCGCAACGACAAGCGCCCTGCGGGATCAGCCAGCGTCGATTTTCTGCTGACGCCACCGGCGGGCAGCTCGGATAGCGGGCGGCGCTATCCCGAATGCACACCCATGGCTACGCCGATGATCGGCATCCGGGACCCCGTTACCGGCGAATATAAACGCCGTCAGAGCCCGCGGTTCGCGGCCGACCAGCTAGCCCTCGAGGCGCTCAAGCCGGCGGTCCCGAAAGACGATCCATCGGGGCCGATCACCTCCAAGCGTTTCCGCCGCTCGCTAACCGATCGGCAGCCAGCCAGCCAGCAGGCGCAGCTAGATCCCGCGACGCGACCGCCGACCGGCACCTCCACGTCGATCATCCGCCGGGGGCTTGGTACCCTCCCCCGGGCGCAGTCTGTGCCGGAAATACCGCCATGCATGGTCGCCTGCGCGCACTGCCAGGGCCAGTTTACGGTTCCAGACAAAGCGCTGGCATATACTGCCGTCTGCGTCCATTGCGGCCAACTTAATCGTATCGATCCGCTGTGAGTGGACATCCTCGAAAAATTATCGGATGGTAGTGCGTGCGTCGGGTTCCTGAGCTGCACCTGATCCTGTTTCGCGAGCCCCGCCCGGTGACCGGGTTGCCACGGCTACCTGGGCTGTAGCATGGGATCGGCTGATTGCCGGGAGGTTGTGCATGTTCGGAAGCACCAAGGCTGTAATCGGGCTCGACGTGGGCTCGTACGCCGTTAAGGCGGTGGCCCTCCAATCGAATCGCGATCGTATCACATTGCAGGCCTACGCCCAGGCGCGCATCGACAACCAGGACCTCAGCGAGGTCATCAAGCGCGTCATCGGCCAATTGGGGTTGAAATCCAAACGCGTGGTGACCGCCGTCTCCGGACGCTCGGTAATCGTGCGCCAGGTGGATACGCCCAAGCTCCAGGATGCCGAGCTCAAGCAGCACATCACCTACGAGGCCGACAAGTACATCCCCTTCGGTACCGAGGAGGTGATCATCGATTGCCAGCCGATGCCGATCAAGCCGGGCTCGAACGAAGATCTCCAGCAGGTGATGCTGGTGGCGGTGCGCAAAGGCTTCGTACAGGAACACCTGTCGAGTCTGCGCGCCGCCGGTCTGGTGCCCGAGGTCATCGACGTCGACGTCTTCGCGCTGGCCAATGCCTATGAACTGCTCGGGCCGCCGATGCCGCCCGAGAGCGAACGCAAAGCCACAGCGATCATCGATATCGGTGCGACCAAAACCAATATCGCCATCATGCTCGCAGATCGTCTGCTCTTCACCCGCGAGATCTACCTCGCCGGCAATGAGATCAGCGACTCCATCGCGCGCACGCTGAATTATCAACCTGATGAAGTCGATGCCATGAAGCTCGCCCCCGGCGAGGCCCTGGAATCGATCGTCGACGCAGCCATGCCGGCCTTTGAAGATCTCGCCAACGAGATCCGCCTGTCGTTCGATTATGTCGAAGGCCAGTTCGATACGGAAGTCGCGAACGTGGTCCTGTCCGGTGGCACCAGCCAGCTCCCGAATTTCGGCAACATCCTCGGCAACATTATTTCGCGTCCAGTGTTCGTCTTCGATCCGCTCGCCGGTCTCGATCTCGTGCCCAGCCGCTATGATATCCACGGCCTGGATGCCAACAGCCCTGGCCTGACCGTCGCCCTGGGCCTGGCGGCACACATCCTCGAACACCCGCAACGCAGCCTGGGCGGTCAGCAGAGCCATAGCTGGCAGCCGCGCAGCCGGGCGGTCGAACTCGGCCACATGTCGGCGGCAACCCAGGATGGTCTGCCAAACGAGGGCCAGCCCGCAGAAGACAACCCCGCTGCCCGTACCGGCGAGACCATGGTCCCGAAAGGGATCTACGCCGCCGAGGGGACGCAGTCTCAGGAGGAGCGGCCCGAACCAGAAACCTACGTCCAGGCGCCCCCGGCGCTGGCCGCACCGGTGTCGATCAAGCTCCCCGAGAGCGACCTCGACCACCTGCCGCTGCGCCCTGCGGGCCGCGACGACTCCGAGCAGAACCGTAGCGGTTTGCTGGTGGTGCTCGAAGACGACGAGGAGCAGCCCGAACCTGAAACCTACGTCCAGGGGCCCCCGGCGCTGGCCGTACCGGCGTCGATCGGTCTCCCCGACGACGACCTCGACCCCCTGCTACTGCGCTCTACGGGCCGCGACAACTCCGAGCAGGATCGCAGCGGTCTGCTGGTGGTGCTCGATGACCATGACCATGACCATGACCACGACGACGATGACGATGTGCCCAGCGATCATATCGACAAGCAGACCGCGGCCATCAAGCGCGGCCCTGGCTCGCACATGCCATCAGCCGCCTTCGACGATTCAACTACAGAGGAAGTAAAGAAGCCTGGCCAGGTTGATCTGCCGGATCTGCCTGAATTGCCGGGTCGCTAAGCCGCCATCGGCGGCTTCAATGCGCGTGTCGCGAGGGCGCCTGCCGACCGGCGCCCTCGCTTTTTTGCTGCCCTGCGCGACAACCTCGCAGCGCCCATGACTGATCTCTACTCTCTGCATACCTTCCCGCTGACCGCTCCCGGCGAACATCTGTTCGCCGCCCTGAGCGCTGCCGTCCCCGGCCTGAGCCGCATCAAGGCCCGCGAGGCGATCATGGGCGGCCTGGTCAAGCTCGATGGCCGCATCATCCGCGAGGCCAAGACCGAGCTCGGTGCCAGCCATCAGGTCGAACTCGATCTGCGCCACGGCATCAAGCGCGCCCTGCACACCCGCTTGGGACGCGAGACCGCGCCGGTGGGCCAACCGTTCACCATCCTCTACCAGGACACGCAGGTTCTGGTGGTCGACAAGACCGCCGGCATCGTCTCCGCTCCCGGCCAGTCGAAGGGCACCGGCGAACCTCCCGAGCGCGGCCACCTGCCCGAACTGATCCGCCGCGCCCTGCGCAAGCGCCAGGCCGAGATCGATTACCTGGGCGTCGTCCATCGCCTCGATAAGGACACCTCGGGCTGCATTATCTTCGCCCTCACCCGCGATGCCCAGCGCATGCTCCATGGGCAGTTCGCCACGCATACCGCCGGCCGCACCTATCGGGCGCTGGTCATGGGCCAACCGCGCAATGATCGCGACACCCTCAACAGCAAGCTCGGGCGCGGCGAAGACGGTCGGCGCACGGTGGTCGAAGACGACGAAGAAGGCAAGGACTCGATCACCCACTTCACGGTGCTCAACCGCTATGCCCAGGGTGCCGAGCTGGAAGTGGTCTTGGAAACCGGCCGCACGCATCAGATCCGCGTGACCCTCGCCGACATCGCCTGCCCAGTCTACGGCGATAACGTCTACGCTTTCAAGCCGCGCAAGAACCAGAGCTTCGGGCCGCGTTCGCCGCGCCTGATGCTGCACGCCGAAGAGCTCAGCTTCGATCATCCCAGCACCGGCAAGCGGATCTCCGTCAAAGCCCCCATTCCGGCGGCCTTTGGCGAATTCATCGAGCAGCTGAAAGTGCCGGCAGTCGCCGCCTGGCAACGCCCGCAGGCCCCGGCCCTCGATGATCCCTCGCAGGCGCGCGCTCCCGACCGCGGCCCGCGTCAAGAATCGGCAGCGCGCACCCGTGCTCCTGCAAGCTCTCGTGAGAGTTCTCGCGAAAGAAAGCCGCGCCAGTCGCCATAAGCGCTGATATCGCGCGTCCCCGGCAGCAGGTGCATGCGATAGACCGGCGTGGTCACGCACGGCCCGACCAGGGTCGCGCCCCAGGCGCGCAACTGGCCGTTCAAGGGCTGGCCCTGCAGATGCGCCCCGAACACCGCGACAGTGATGCCTTCGTCGTCAACGCTCAGCAGTGCCACCGTCTCCGGCCGCGTGCCCAGCCCACCGAGGGTCAGGTCGTCGAGCTCGAACTGCCGCTGGTGCAGCGCCGCCGCGAGCCGTGCGAGCACGCCATCGTGCCAGGCCGACCGGGCCACTCTTGGACCGTCGTCAACAGCCCGGGAGCGATGACTTCCACCGCTGGCGCCGCAGCGGACAGGACTTCGAGATCCCGTGCCGTGGTGAGACCAGCAGCGATCACCGGCAGCGCTGCGCGTAACCGCGCCAGATCGGTGAGCAGCCCGGACAGGCGCAGCGTCGCGAGGCGCTCGCGCAACTGCGTCAGCGCTGCCGCGCGCGTG
>JBILBP010000225.1:0-4878 GCA_044353645.1 Planctomycetota bacterium
TGGGCTTCCTTGCGGACCTCGAAGGGCGTCGCGACCTGCGCCTCGGCCGCCGCGACGGAGGGGATTCCAGCCCCGCCGACGAGGGCGGCGAGGAGCAACGTAGCGGAAAGTCGGCGCACGAGGGCATCATGGGCGATTCTCGCCCGCTGCCAGTGTCGGAGTTCGCTTGCCGGAAGCGGAGCTCGCTTGCCGGAAGCAGAGCTCGCTTGCCGGAAGCGGAGCTCGCTTGCCAGTGTCGGAGCTCGCTTGCCGGTAGCGGAGCTCGCTTGCCGGTAGCGGAGCTCGCTTGCCGGTAGCGGAGCTCGCTTGCCGGAAGCAGAGCTCGCTTGCCGGAAGCGGAGCTCGCTTGGCGACGGCGCTACCGTCCTGGCTCGCACGCGGCTCAGAGCGCTGCCGGGACCAGCACCAGCAGGGCGACGTTGGGGCGGCCGCCGACGGCTTCGGTGCGGCCCTGGGTCTGGGCCCAAATCGGCGCGTCGTAGAGCTCATTGAAGGTACCGGCTTCGCTGAGCGTCGGCAGGCGGCCGCCGACCAACTCGATGAGGCGCGTGGCGATAGCCATCGCTGGTAAAATTGGACCGAAAGCCTGGGCGGGCTTTTCCGGACTGGAACCTTGGGCCTTCCAGGCCTCAGCATCCGGCAGCGAGAGCAGGCTGCGCGCGCGTTCGGCTTCCCACCAGGAGACCACGCGATGCGCCGGGCAGGCCCGCCCCCAGCGATCGACGCTGCGCCACCAGCCTGGTCCGTCCGGTTGAGCGAGGATGGAACTGGTGCCGGCAGTGATCCCGCCGCTGCTGGCGACCTCGAAGGGCTGGCTCTTCCAGTGCACGCCCGACCACCTCCCGAGCGTGAAACGGCCGGCCCGGGTGAAGGTCACCTGCGGTTCGTTGCCATAGGCTTCGCCGTTGAGGAAGAGCATGCCCTCGCCGGGAAAAGCCTGGCGTACGGGCGTGATCGACTTGCTTGTCAAGGTGATCGAGATGGCGGTGTTGACGCCCTCGGGCACCGTCACCTCACCGCTCCATTCCCAGCGCGGCCCGGCGAGCGTCGAGCGTACGGCGAGACGATGGGGCCCGGGTGGCATCGCCAGCGGTCCGTTGAGCGCTTGCCAGGTACCCTGATCAAAGCGGATCTCCACGTCCTGATGGTCGACTTTGAGGGTGATGCTCGCCGAGGGCGGGAGGGTGCTGATCTTGGCCTGAGGCGTGAAGAGCCAGGCGGCGAGGATGACGGCGGTGAGGGCAATGAGGGCAAGTATCGCGATTATCAGCGCCGTTCGCCAACTGCGGGCGTTAACCTGGCCGTTTTCAAGGGCCTTGGCGAGGGCTTCGGGGGTCGGTCGGCGGCTGGGATGCTTAGCCAGGCAGCGCTCGATCAGCGTCGCCAGTCCTGTTGGTACGCTCGGCCGCAGTTCGCGCAGGGGTCGCGGTTTCTCTTCGAGATGGCCGCGCATGACGTCGTAGGCGGTTTTGCCTTCGAAGGGCGGACGGCCGCCAATGAGATGGTAGAGCGTCGCTCCCAGACTGTAGATGTCCGAGGCACCGGAGATGGTCTTGGGATCGCGGATGCCTTCTGGCGAGACATAGAGCGGAGTGCCTACGACCATCCCCGTGCCGGTCAGGCGCATCGCCTCGGGATCGTCGAGCTGCTTGGCCAGTCCGAGATCGGCGATCTTCGCCCGCCCGCTCTGCGAGACGAGGACATTGTCGGGTTTGATGTCGCGATGGACGATGCCCTTGGCGTGGATCGCCGCCAAGCCGCGCGCCATCTGCGCACCGAGGGCGGCGATGACGCCGGTGTCCGGAAAGGACCCTGCCGGACGATCGCTTGGCGGCTGCTCGCGATCATGCGCATCCTGCTGCTCGAGGATCTCTCCGAGGCTGCGGCCATTGATGAACTCGAGGACCAGGTAGGCCCGGCCCTGGCACTCTCCGGCATCGAGGATGCGAATGACGCCTTCGTGATCGATGCGCGCCGCGGCCTTGCCTTCGCGCAGGAAGCGCTCGCGACTGTTGCCGGTAGAAGCGGTGAGGAATTTGACCGCGACTTCGCGGGCGAAGGTCTCATGCCAGCCGAGGTAGACGACTCCCATCGCGCCCGCACCGAGCTTGCGTACGAGCCGCACGTTGCCGACGCGCGTCTGAAGAAGGGAATCGGCAGACATCTTCACAGGAGGTTACCCGAGTATTCCGAGCTCCACAAGGCGGGCGGGCCTCAGTACATAGCGGTTAGCTTGGAGGCATACCGTTCTGCCAAGCCCGGCGATTGGGCGGCTTGATAAACGCTCAGCGCACCAGGGCGCTGAGAGCCTTGAAGGCGCCGATGCCGGCCTGGCGTTGCAGGCGAAAAAGGATGCTCTCCACTGGTAAGGTTAATGCTCCCAGATGGCGCATGGCTTCGAGCGCCAGGAGCGCATGGGCGGGATCACGACTGGCGACCGCGTCGGCAGCGACGATGACCCAACGGCCGCCGGCGATGAGATCGGCGACCGTCGCCAGGACGCAGACGTGAGCCTCGATACCAGCGACGATGATGTGCGTGCGTGCGGTCCCGGCGAGATAGCTCATGAGCGCGGCGTCTTCAACACAGGAGAAATGCATCTTCGGAAAAACCGTCGCCCCCGGGGTAGCCAGATGCGGCAACGTCGGCCCCAGCCCCTTCGGGTACTGCTCGGAGATGAGCGTCGGCACCTCCAGCAGGGCTGCCCCATCACGCAGCCTAGCAGTCTGGCGGCCCACCGGCTGATCGGCGGCGATCGTCGGGATCACCGACTGGAAGCGCTCCTGGAGATCGATCAGCAAGAGCGCGGCATTGGCAGTGGTAATGTCGAAACGATCCATGTACGGCTCCGCTGGGGTTTTCAGCCGAGGGCTTTGGTCAAGGCCACGGTGATGTTGTCCAGGCCGCCACGTTCATTGGCGAAGTCGACCAGGGCCATGGCGGCGGCGGCGAGGCTGGGGGCGCTGTTGACGGTCTGCATCAGCTCTTCGTCGGTAAGCATGTCGCACAGGCCATCCGAACACAGCAGGTAGATGTCACCGACGTGGAGGTCCTCGATGGTGATGTCGACGGTCACCTGCTCCATGCCCAAGGCGCGGGTGATGATGTTGGCGAGCGTGGTAGCTTCGCTGCTATGGGGGTCGAGCAGACCCGCACGGACGCGTTCAGCGACCAGGCTGTGGTCGTTGGAGACCTGTTCGATGCTGCTGCCGACGATGCGATAGATCCGGCTATCACCGACATTGGCGGTGATCACCCGATCCTGCATGAAGGCGCAGGCGACCACCGTCGTGCCCATGTCGTAGAGGGACGGGTCGACGCTGGCGCGAGAAAGGATGTGGTCATTGGCGCCGAACACAGCGTGCTTCATGGCCTCGACGATGGCGTCTTCGTTGTTCCAGTCGGCGGGCTTCAGCTGGCGCAGGGCATGCGACATCACCTGGACCGCCAACTCGCTGGCGACGTGGCCGCCGGCATGACCACCCATGCCGTCACAGACGATCGCGACCCGGTCGCGTTCGTCGACGTACAGCGAGTCCTCGTTGTTCTCGCGGACGCGGCCCTTGTTGGTGAGCGCGGCCATTTCAATGCGCATAAGTCAGTCCCAACCAGCAAGGGGAAACGGTATGAGGGCAAACGGGATGGCGCGGCACAAATGCATGGATCTATTCGACGAGCATGGCGACTATCGTCGCATCATCGGCGGGCGGTCGCGGTCCACGGAAGTGGCGGATGCGATCCATGATCTGATCGACCATGACTTCCGGCCCATCGCCTGAGAATTGCTTGACGATGTCGGCCAAACGCTCGGCGCCGAACTCCTCGTGCTGCAGATTCATGGTCTCGGTGATGCCATCGGTATAGAGCAAGAACACGTCGCCGGGTTCGATTTGGGTCACTTCTTCTTCAAGGCTCTGGCGGAAGATGGCACCGGATTTCATGCCCACGACCATGCCCTTGGGGCGGATCTCGTCGGCCTTTTCGCTGACTAGGTTGTAGCGCATGGCGGGATTGTGTCCGGCCCGGGCCCAGGTGATGGTCCCTTCGTTGGGATCCATGAGCGCATAGCACATGGAGATGAACATCTTGCCGCCGAGATCCGGGACCAAGGCATCGTTGACCCGGGCCAAGGTGTCCGCCGGGCCCATCCCTTGGGCCGCGTAGATTTCGAGGGTCTTCTTGGCCATCGACATGATCAGCCCGGCTTGCACGCCATGACCGCTGACGTCGCCGATGGCGAAGCCGATGCAGCCCTTGGGCAGGGGGATGAAGACGAAGAAGTCGCCGGTGATATCGGTGCACGCTTCGAAGCGGCTGACGATCTGGAAGCCGGGGACAGCGGGCGCCTGTTGCAGGAATTTCTCCTGCAGTTTGCGAGCATGGATCATGTCCGTGCGCGGTTCAGAGTCCTTACGAGGGAGATCGTGATCGGAATCGGAATCGGCTTGGTCCATCCAATCGAGATGGGCATCATCGTTTTCGCTCGCCGTCACCCAGGTAGGAAACGTCCCTGTCGGATGATCCGACGGCTCACCGGCACGCGACTCGGCTGCGGATACCGCATCGGGCAATGAGCCGCCGACGGGTAGTGCTATCGGCGGACTGCCGAGGGGACGTTTGGTGGGCTCTACGAGGGGGGGGACGAGGGGCGTTGCGAGAGATTTGTCTGTCGGGGGAGCTAGTGGCGTTGCTAGTGGCGTTGCCAGTGGCGATACGAGTGGCGATACGAGCGGCGTTGCGAGAGGTGTGGCTACGGGCGTGGCCGGGGTAACCCGCCGGGCGACCGGCGGTGCATCGGTGGTTAAGGCAATCGGCGTGCGAGTGAAGACGGTTCCCGGACGAGATACGCCCTCGCTGCTGATCGGGGATGCAGTTGGC
>JBILBP010000413.1:0-4855 GCA_044353645.1 Planctomycetota bacterium
TGCGAATCTGATTCGCAGATCCCTGGGCTAATTATTTTTTTGGTTCCGCCCACAACGCCAAGGATCAGCCGGGCCATGGCATAAAGCATTTGCGGGTTGGCGTCGTAGCAAATACTTTATGCCATGGTCTCGGATGTATCCGATTGTTGGGTGGATTATTAGCATTATTATATTGTCATGATGGCTTGGTTTGATATATGAACCTATGGCCTCCATTGCATCGTCTTGTTGGGCGATTTTAATTGCAACCATAACAAAACAATAAAAATTATTAATTATTTTATGTCAACAAAAGCAGCGCTATCGATGCAGAGCCACAAATAACCATAATGAGACCTGTTATTCTAAAAATTAACATAAACCCCGCCTTTTTTTCTGCTTTTATTTCTGAGTCTATGACATTTGTAAATCCACATAAGCATGCAGCTATACCCGTTAAAACAGTCGATGAATGAGCAAGAAAATTGAAAATCATATGATCCATATAATGTCCTGGCATAGTGGGTGGGCTTATGTTTTTTCTAGAGATAGAGATTAGTTGTAAAAAATATTATTTATCGACATTCATTCGCCCAACAGTTTATTAGACGGATTGTGTACGATCCATGTTGGGGTTTGTGATGCTTGGCCTTTAGTTGTAAATTAAATTCTATCAACTATCTATATATTTTCATTCTCATTATCGATTCTGCAATAGGCGGATGCCCGGAATATGAAATTAGACGGAATATAATCAGATGCGGTTTTTTTGAGTTTTACCAAGGCCAAGGATTTCGCTGACGGCGACAGTCATCCGGGTTAAAAATGTTCAAAATCTATTCGTAGTGCAATCGAAGTTGTGCAATTTCAAGATTTCCATTTTTTACCCTATATACAATTCTATGTTCATCGTTTATTCGTCTAGACCAAAATCCTGACAGTGCGTGCTTCAGGGCTTCGGGCTTTCCAATTCCCCCGAAATTGTCCCTTTGAATATCTTTTATTAATGCATTTATCCGCTTGACCATCGCCTTATCTGTTGTCAGCCAATACTGATAATCACCCCACGCTGTGGGTGAAAAGACAATATTCATTCAACAATGGCCCTGATCATACCGCTACCGCCATTCAACTGATCAATTGAATTTAATAATTTAAGGGCGTTAACTGGATTACGGAGCAAATATGCAGTTTCTTCTAGCGCCTTAAAATCATCAAGGCTTAGCATCACGACTGACTGATCGCCATTTCTGGTAACAATAACCGGCTCATGATCATTGCAGACATGGTCCATGACACTTGCAAGGCTAGCCCTTGCGCTGGAATAGGTTATGGCGTTCATGCTGGTTATTGTACGTTTTATTGTACAATGTCAAGATTTGACCTGCCCAACGTTTAAGATCACCGGGGAAGTGTTGATTGAATTTTGCGGGCTGGCGTCGTAGCAAAGTTTAAGCGACACTTTCTCCGGTGCATAGGCTTGTTGGGCGATCGTTATGCGAAGGTTAAACCATCATAACCCTGACGCAATATGAGGGTGCATTCGGCATAAAACGACCGCAATGATTGCCTTTAACCCCGTTTAATGGATCCAAGGCCGCGAGATGTCTAATGTTTTTCGGAATCCCTAATGGTTCAACCGAAATGCCAATGAGAATCTGATTCGCAGATCCCTGGGGGAATTATTATTTTGGTTCCGCCCAACGTTTAAGATCACCGGGGCCGGATCAAGTGAGTAAACCCTAGCCGCGGCGGAAGGAGCGCAGCGACTGAGCACGGCGTAGGTTTATTCACTTGATCCGGTCTCCGGTGCATCGCCTTGTTGGGTCGCGTTTGTAAATTAATATTATACTATTATTTCAAATCCAAAGCAATTGATAAGCCAAATTCAACTTGATCCATATAGTAATCATTTAATTCGGCCAATTTACTTCCAAATCTAGACTTATCTATCGATGCGATATTGGCACAAACAATTACTGAATCCTTGGGTAGAATTCCTTCTTCCTTACCAATATATACATTGCCAGGAATATCTGCGTATTTTAAATTGGTAGTCATCCCAACTACCACAACTGTATTAAATGTCGATCTATTAATTGAGTTCGATTGAATTACTAAAACCGGCCTATCAAACGACATTTCACTGCCGACATTATCACCAAGGTCTACCCACCAAATATCACCACGCCTTACCATTCCATCCCCCTTAATGAACCCAAACCCGACTCACCAAGAATAGTAATCTTTTCACCATTAATTTTTTCCATAACAGCATTAATTTTATCAGTTACATCATCAAACTTGTGTCGTGATAAATATTCTGACAAAGCCTTTGCGTACAGTTCCGATCTGGACATATCCCGTTGTGATGCATATAGATCCGCAGCATGACCCAGCTCATCAGGTAAGCTAATTGCAGTTTTCATACTTTAGTTATACCGATTCCATTAAACAGTCAATGGAATTTTAGCAACCCAACGTTTAAGATCACTGGGGCCGTGTCGATTGAATTTTGCGGGCTGGCACCGTAGCAATAATTCAAGCGATACGGTCTCCAGTGCATCGCCTTGTTGGGCGATCGCTATTTTAAGGTTAAACCACCGTGGCCCTGATGCAATATGAAGGTGCATTCGGCATGAAATGACCGTAATGATTGCCTTTTACCCCGTTTAATGGATCCAAGACCGCGAGATGTCTAATGTTTTTCGGAATCCCTAATGGTGCAACCAAAATACAAATGGGAATCTGATTCGCAGATCCCTGGGCGAATCGTTTTATTAGTTCCGCCCAACGCCAAGGATCAGCCGGACCATTACATAAAGTATTTGCGTGTTGGCGTCGCAGCAAATACTTTATGTAATGGTCTCGGATGCATCCGATTGTTGGGCAGATAGTTAATTGATGGCTAGGATTGATTATTCGATTTCAATATATCATTTAAGCTAATCTAAAAACATTTAAATGATCTGATTCGGGCAAGTCATATAAGGACCCAAGGTAAATCATTAGATTTCTAAATTTAATCTTACCATCTTTGGCCCATTTCATGTTTAATCCCTTTTGCCACTCTGCTTCAAGTTGCGCCACAGGCAGATCGCCACCGACTTGCTCCCATTTAATTTTCTCTGGCTTTCCATGGGCTAATTTATCGCGAATTGTAAATAAAATCTTGCAAAATTGAAGTGGATTCTCCGCCCAGTTTGGCTCCCTTTTAGCGATAACATGTAGAATGATGATCTTGGAGAACCAGCTATTTTTTTCTAAGCTTTCCCAATGTGGAATTTTTCTAAATCCAATATCGTTTATGTACGCTTCAGCTGAAAAAGCCATAAATACAACAATTGGCGAAACTGGGAAGTTTTCAATATTTAACTCGTCGATTATTGAATACATACCATATAAAGAACCAACTGGAGCAAATTGAGAGGTAAGATTTAAATTAAAATTTTCATTTACCATGTTTTTCATTCGTTTTCAGTAGCATTTAATTGTTTTTTAATCTGCCCAACGCCAAGGATCAGCCGGAACATGGCATAAAGAATTTGCGGGTTGGCATCGTGGCAAATACTTTATATCATGGTCTCGGATGTATCCGATTGTTGGGCAGAAATTTTTGCGTTCATTGTAATTTTGCGTTTATCATTTAAAAATTGATGGTAATAATTCTATTTTATCAGGGTGAATTTTTAAAATCTCACAGGACAGATAGGCAAGGTTAAATTCAAGTAAATCTGCCTGTGAATTTAATGTATCTGCAGACCTTCTTACAAAGAGTTCTTTAGGAGACAACCCACCCCTTGAACGTTCCTCTTCAAGTAGAACATACAACTGCATTGTCGCCGCATGATGAAGCCAGCTTAGTTTTTTATAAGCTAACCAAGCGCCTTTAATGGTTGTCTCAGACATGTTTTTAAAAGGAGGCAGTCCTTTTACATTCCCTTCCGGTGAAAACTTTCCAGGATCAGGAATTTCCCATGACGATTCAAATGCCTTAGATTGATGTGATAAAATTCTCTCGACTATAGTTGGATCATTTTGATCAACTATCCAATTGCTAAATATTGCAATTTCAATACTCTTCCTCAATCCCATTTCTATTAGATCAACATTGTAAATTCCAGCGCTTAAGTGACTTTGGTATGTTAGTAGAATTGATCTAGAGATTCTTAGCAATTCAAGATTCATGAGCAGTAATAATTTTGTCAACCCAGTTGTGACCAATGCAGAATTAGTGATTTTTGTTAATTCACCGTCTGCGATGGTGATGTTGTGAGCCAATTTTTCATTTGGTTTCATTTGATGCTTATTTGTCTGCCCAACGTTTAAGATCACTGGGGGCGTATCGATTGAATTTTGCGGGCTGGCGTCGTAGTAATAATTCAGGCGATATGGCCACCCGTGCATCGCCTTGTTGGGCGATCGTTATTCGAAGGTTAAACCATCGTAACCCTGACGCAATATGAGGGTGCAATCGGAATTGAACGGCCGTATTAATCACGATTCCATTCTATTCAATGTATCCAAGGCTGCGAGATTTTCAGTAATATTTGAAGGGCACTAGCGATTAAGTCAAGTGGATTTTATTTAAAATATTTATCCAGCAAATCACTTTCATCTCCGGGGCTAACTTCATAAATTAATGATCCAAGTTCATTCAATCCCTGATTCAATGCCAATATCGCCAATCCGCATTTAACATATTCAGCATCACGGACATTTATCAGGTTCTTTGACACGTTAATACATAATCCTCAAAAACGCACTTCCCCACTCGTAGAACGAGCGAAGTAACAAGGCTCTTTAGTTCATGTGTTGCCTATACGAGAGGCTGTGGCCCAGCCCGCGCAGCGATCAATGGGGCAAAAATGGCGGC
>JBILBP010000226.1:0-4834 GCA_044353645.1 Planctomycetota bacterium
ACGAAGACTCGCGTCTTGCGGTAGCTGTCGGCGGTGATCACCAAGTGCATGCCGGGCTTCACCATCGCCAGCAGGGAAGTGACGATCGCCGACATACCGGTGGAGGTCAACAGTGCGGCTTCGCCGCCATCGAGGGCGGCGAGCTTGGCTTCGGCGACTTCCTGCGTCGGATTGCCATAGCGACCATACTCTTCGCCGCGCTCGTGTTCGCCACGGAAGTAGCGATGCAGTTCATCGGTATTGGCAAACGGGTAGGCGGTCGAGAGGATGATCGGTGTGACCAGCGAATCGTGGGCTTTTTTGCGGGACTCACCGGCGTGGACGGACAGGGTATCGATCGAACGGGCCATCAGGACGTAAACCTACCGGGTGCGGGCGAAATCGGTGTGCGTGGCGACCGGCACGTAGTCGGTGCCATCCCACAGGAAAGTACGGGCTTCGATGATGCGACCCGGGCGGCAATCGATCACGGTCTGGAACAGCTTGGGGTACACCGGCACGCCATCGGGAGCGGCGTTGCGCTTATCCTCGCTGCTCCAATACGCACCGCAGTCGATGTGGCTGTGCCAGATGCCCAGCCAGCGTTCGCCAGCGGCTTCGGCTTCGCGCACCAGGCGCGCGACCTTGGCTTCGTTCATGGCAAATGCATCGCGTCGGGTTCGTGGGTACTCGACGGGATCGAGGGCATGGAGCTTGTCGGCGATGTTCTCGACCGGCAGGGCGCGGGTCGTACCGTCGGAGTTGCCGAACAGCAGACCGCAGCCTTCCCCGGGATACTCGGCGAAGGCATGGTCTTGCATCGTGCGAATCGCGTTGGGCGTCAGCGTCAGCATACGAGCCTGAAATCGTAGAACCGCGAGGGGGGGTGCAAGGTGGGAGCCTTGGCTGATGGCGTTGTTCGCAAGCCGACGATTTTTCTGCATAGGAGTCGTCTAGCGATTCCGACCGTAAGTATTTTCCGATTGCAACTACGTTATTAAAATAAGAGTCACGCGCAGCCACCAACGAAGGGGTAGCGACAATCCGAGTTCGCTGGACCGACGGCTCCAACACGAGCCAGACCAGCAGCCAGACCAGCAGCCAGACCAGCAGCCAGACCAGCAGCCACAAGAGTAGCGAGAAAGAGGGTGGGGGTCATGAGCAGATATGCGCACCTGCGAGTTGCTGATGCGACTTGCTCCTTGGCTGCCGCCGCATCCGGGCGCCAGCAGCTGAGCGCGGGGAGTTCATCATGATGCCACCACCGCTCCATGAGGGTGACTGGCGTGAACGGGCCGAGGCTCGCCTGCGCCAGCAGTGTGCCCAGCAGCCGTTACCCCTACCGACCACCGCCGCTGAGGTGCATGAGCTGCGGCTTCAACAGGTGATTCTCGACCTGCATCAGGAGGACGCCGCCCAGGCCCTGGCTGAGACCGCCCTGAAGGCTAAGAACGCTGATCTGGCGATCCTCAGCCATGAGATCCGCACGCCCATGAACGGCATCCTCGGTCTCACCGAATTGCTGCTTATGACCCCGCTTACCGAGGAGCAGGCAGACCTCGCGCGCACCGTCCATCAAGCCGCCGAATCCTTGCTGACCCTGGTCAATGACCTCCTCGATGCCGCTAAGCTCGACGATGGCAAATTGATCCTCGAAGCGATCGCCTTCGATCCCCGGACGGCAGTGTCCGATGCCGTCCGACTGCTGCGTCCGCGCCTCGCGGACGCGCCGGTGCAGCTTCTCGTACACTTCGCTCCCGCACTGCCGACGCTGGTCCTCGGCGACCCCGGCCGGTGGCGGCAGATCGTCGTCAATCTCCTGGGCAATGCCGTGAAGTTCACCGCCCACGGACGGATCGTCGTCGAGCTCGATTGGGACCAGGCCGGTCTGGAATCGGCTAGCCTGGTGTTGCGAGTTGACGATACCGGCGTCGGTATTCCGTCCCGACATCTGTCGCATCTCTTCACGCCTTTCGTGCAGGCTGAATCTTCGACCTCGCGCCGGTTCGGTGGCAGCGGTCTGGGCCTGGCCATCACCCAAGATCTCTGCCGGCTGATGGGCGGTAGCATCAGCGTCAGCAGCGTCGAGGGCCAGGGATCGACCTTCACCGTGCGCCTGCCCTTGGCGGTCGAAGCCCCACCGCGTGTGCCTTTGCGCGAGGCGCTTAGCGCCTATTCCCCCTTCGCCTATTCCCCAATCGCCTATTCCTCATTGGCTTATTCCCCAATCGCCTTGGCGCGAAAAGTCGTAGTCAAGAAGACTCCGACTCCGCAGTGCGAAGCGTCGACGGCTCATGGCGAAGCGGCGACGGCCTTGGCGATGATGCCGGCGATGTCGGTGTGGTGCCAGGTTTCGCGCTGATAGCGCCGAGGTCCGATCACCAGCGGACCGTCGAGGACGTCATCCGCTGCCCGGCCATGACTGCCCTTGATCAGGCGATCATCGAGTGGACAGGGGTTGAGCAAGTAACGCAGGCCGAGCTTCTTGCGCAGCAGGGCGAGGCCCGCGCGGCGCTTGCCGCCGTGGGGATCGAAGAGCAGTTCGCGCGGATCGTAGCCGGGTTTCTTATGGATCTCGACGGCCTGGGCGAAGTCCGGTTTGGCAGCGTCGTCAAGCCAGTAATCGTAGGTGAACCAGCGCCGGGCGGCGCTCACCGCGATCAGCTCACCGGCGCGGGGATGGTCCAGTCCCAGGGCCCGGCGCTCGTCGAGCGCATAGACGCGCTCGATGCCGTCGAGGCTTTCGAGCAGCGTGCGCACTGCCGGCAGGTCGGCGGGCTCGCGCACATAGACATGCGCCATTTGATGGTCGCAGACGGCAAAGGCGCGGCTCGCCCCGGGATCGAGCAGCTCGCCGGCGGCATTGCGGCTGACCGCTAGCCAACCGGCCTGACGTAGAGCGCGATTGATGTAGACGCCGTGAGTGACGGCGGTGATGCCGTATTCGCTGACCACGACCACTTCCGCTCCGTGTGCCTGGGCGGCGGCGATGACCTTGCCGGCTTCGTGATCGAGGGCGCGCAGGTTGCTGGCGAGGTGTTCACCCTCCGGGCCGAAGCGTTGCAGGTCGTAATCGAGATGCGGCAGATAACACAGGGCGAGCTGCGGCATGGTCGCCGCGAAGGCACTGACGAAGCTTTCGGCGATCCACCGCGTCGAGCGGATGTCGGCGAGCGGACCCCAGAAGTTGAACAGCGGGAAATTCCCGTGGCGTTCGATGAGGGTCTGCTTCAACCCGGCGGGATAAGTGTAGATGTCGGGGGATTTGCGGCCGTCATGGTGGTACACTGGGCGCGGGGTGACGCTGGCGTTGAACTCCGGCGCGTTCATCGCGTACCACCAGAAATGATTGAGGACGCGGGTCCCCGCCGGCCACGCTGCCGGCCGCTGCACCAGGCCGCGGCTCTGCCGCCATAGCCAGATCTCGCCGAGCTCGCGGAAATACCAGCCGTTGCCGACGATGCCGTGCTCCTGCGGGAGGGTGCCGGTGAGCATCGAGGTCTGCGCGCTGGTGGTCACCGCCGGCAGCACCGGCTGCAGCGGAGCCATGAAGCCAGCGCTCGCCAGGCGCGTGAGATGCGGGGTCTGCGGACCGAGGTGGCGGGGGGTCAAGCCGACGCAATTGAGGACGATCAGCGCCATGGGAGACCCCGCTCAGCGGTAAGTGAATTCTCCGTGTGCGCTGCGCACCACGACTTCGCGATGGGGCCCGCCGCTGGCTTCGATGCGGCCGACGATCTGGGCTTCGATGCCGCAGTCGCCGGCGACGGCGATGGCGGTGGCGGCGGAGGCCGCCGGCATGACGGCTTCGAGGCGGTGGCCCATGTTGTAGACGGAATACATCTCTGCCCAGCTTTGCCCGGTATACTCCTTGAGCGCGGCGAACAGCGGCGGGACGGCGAAGAGTTGGTCTTTGACGTAGCGGTTGCCGGCCTGGCCGAATTTGACGATCTTCGACTGTCCGCCGCCGGAGCAGTGGATCAGGCCGTGGAATGCTTCACGCGGGATGGCGGCGAAGAGCCGCTTCAACAATGGTAGGTAGGTGCGCGTCGGCGAGAGGATGGCGCTGCCGACGGTGAAGCGCGCATCGCCCGGCAAGGGGTCGGTGGCAGCGAAGCGGCCGCAATAGACCAGCCGCGGATCGATCTCGGGGGCGTAGGTCTCGGGATACTTGCTGCGGTAGTCGGCGCCGAGCAGCTCATGGCGGGCACTGGTCAGGCCGTTCGAGCCCATGCCGGCATTGGGGGTGGTTTCCCAGGCGCATTGGCCGGTGGAGCTGAAACCGACGATGACATCGCCGGGCGCCATGCGCGCGGCGTCGATGACCTCGTCGCGACGCAGGCGGGCGGTGATGGTGCTGTCGCAGATCACCGTGCGCACCAGATCGCCGACATCGGCGGTCTCGCCGCCGGTCATGATGCAGGGGATGCCCTGTTGGCTGAGGGTCGTGCACAGCCGCTGATAGCCTTCGACGACGGTCTTGATCACCGCCCCGGGAATGCGTTTGGCATTGCGGCCGATGGTGTTCGAGATCAGGAACGGGCCCATGGCGCCGACGCAGGCGCAATCGTCGAGGTTCATCACCAGGCTGTCCTGGGCGATGCCCGACCACACCCCGAGATCGCCGGTTTCACGCCACAGCAGATACGCCAGCGAGCTCTTGGTACCGGCGCCGTCGGCATGCATCACCAGGGCGTGCTCCTGCGAACCGGTGAGATCGTCGGCGACGATTTTGCAGAAGGCCCCGGGAAAGAGGCCGAGTTCCTGTCGCTCGATGGCGGCATGGACCTCGCCTTTGCCGGCAGAGACCCCGCGGGCCTGGTAACGTTCATCATGACGGAGATCGGACATCGTG
>JBILBP010000227.1:0-4806 GCA_044353645.1 Planctomycetota bacterium
GCACCGCGTTCAGCACTGCCGCCCAGATCGCACGACACGACGACGCCGGCAACTTCCCCCGCGCCTGAGAGAACGCACTCGCAGAGGGCGAAGACGATCGTTCAGAATCGCCATCAAAGAGCGGCTGTATCTGGCGCATTACCTCCACGTAAGATTGCGATTTCTTTACCGCGCAGAGCATCATCAAGCTGAGGAATGTTGACAGCGACGTGAAGAGACGCTCGCGTTGAAAGAGATGAGGTGAAGAAAGACATGCCGCGCGACAGGCGGTGATGACATGCGAGAGACGAGAGCGACCCACGTGGTCCGACACGATTTTTTTGCGCAATGTCAAGTTCTTTCTTTCGCAAATGGCTACTCCTATGCCATTGTATCACATGGGTTTATGGACTAACTGAACGCCATCGCTCACACCTCTCCGGCCTGATACCTGCGCAGGAGAATCGCTGCCGCCGCCGCGTCTGAGCGCCCAGGCTTGGCCGGCCACTCGCCGCGTTCGCGTAGCAGGTCGTCGGCTTCAGCAGAGGAATAGCGTTCGTCGACTTCCGCTACTGGCAGGGCGCAGACCTTCGCCAATTCACGACGGAAACCCATCACCCATTCGACATTCGCGCCGCGGTCGCCGTTCGCGTGCAGTGGCAGGCCGAGGAGGATGCCTTCGCATCCGTGCTCCTTGGCGACTTGTGCCACCACCGTCGCTGCCTGGGTATCGTTCTCGCGGCGGATGAAGCCGATCAGCGTCAGGCTGATGCCCATGGGATCGCCGGTGGCCAGGCCGATACGCACTCGACCGTAATCGATGGCTAGGAGTTTCTTGCCGCGCAGATCGGGGCCGGGAGTTTTCTTCAATGGCGATTTCATCCCGGGTGCTCCTCGAGGGCGATGCCGACCAGTGCCAGCAGGCGCCGTTGCTCGGACCACATCAGCGCCTGATCGTCGGCATCGAGATCATCGTAGCCGAGCACATGCAGCACGCCGTGGAGGATATACAAGGTCAGCTCATCGCTGGGATTGCGCCCGCGTTCGGCGGCGGCGCGCTCAGCGACATTTAGGCACACCGCGAGATCACCGAGATGCGTACGTCCGCTCTCGGGATCCTCGCTGCCATCGGGGAAGGTCATGACGTCGGTGGTCTCGGGAGCAGCGAAGTGCAGCTGATGTAGTCGTGACGACTCGGCATCATCGACGATCAGCACCGTCAGCGCGCACAGGCCCAGTCCGTCGCTGATGACGGCGGCATCGACGACGGCTTGGATGCGCGCCAGATCCGGCCTCGCCCGCCCGGTCTCATCGATCAGATCGATGACGCAGGCGACGGCGCTCATGCATATTCCTTGAACTGATGCTGGGGGTTCTGCTTGAAGCAGTAGAGGCGATCCCATTCGCTGGGGCACAGCACTACCGGTCGACCGCGACCATCGCGGGCGAGGACGCTGCCGTGCGTCGGCTGGAAGGTGTCCGGATCGCCGATCAGCCAGCCACTGCAGCGGTAGGGCAGTTCGGTGAGCGTGGTCTCGACGTTATATTCGTCGCGCAGCCGGTACTGCAGAACTTCGAACTGCAGGCGGCCGACGGCGGCGATGAACGGATCGGCGGTGGGATTCTCCCATTGGCGCAGCACCTGCACCGCGCCTTCCGAGGCCAGCTGGCCCATGCCCTTGTCGAAGGGCTTGCGCTTGGTGAGATCGCTGGGGGCGACGCGCGCGAAGCATTCGGGTGGGAAGGCCGGCAGCGCTGCGTGCTCGAAGGCCTCCTTCTGCGCTACCGATTTGGCGATGATAGTATCGCCGATCGAGAAGCCGCTGTTGATCAAGCCGACCACGTCCCCGGGAAAGGCCACGTCGAGGGTGTTGCGCTCTTTGGCCACCAGCGTCGCCGGTCGCGAGAGACGGACCTCGCGCACCAGCTCACCGCGATGGAAATGCTTGACCACGATGTCGCGTTCGAAACGCCCGGAACAGATGCGGATGAAGGCCAGACTGTCGCGGTGCTTGGGATCCATGTTGGCCTGGATCTTGAACACGTAGGCGCTGAACGGCCCACTTACCGGATCGAGTTCGACGGCCGTATCGGCATCGCCGCCGGCGCTGATCAGCGTCACTGGCCGCGCCGAGGGGGCCTGCGCCAATTCGACGAAGGCATCGTAGAACGGCTCGATGCCGAAGTTGGTGAAGGCCGAACCGAAGAACACCGGCGAGACCTTGCCGGCGCGGAAATCTTCGAGGGAGAAGGGATTGCCGGCGACTTCGAGCATGTCCAGCTCCTCGGCGAGCTTGGCGTGGGCTTCTCGGCCGAGCGCGGTCAGCGCCGCCGGGGAGTCGAGGGCCACGGTCTGCATCACCGCCCGCGCGGCGCCGCCGACGGCGGCCTTGGTGAACAGGCTGAGCTGCTTGTTGCGGCGATCGGCGACGCCGAGGAATTCGCGGCCCGAGCCGATCGGCCAGTTCATGGCGCAGGCCTGGATGCCGAGGACCTCTTCGACCTCGGTCATCAGCTCCAGCGGATCGCGTCCGGGAAGGTCGAGCTTGTTGACGAAGGTCAGCACCGGAATGCCGCGCAGGCGGCAGACGGCGAAGAGTTTCTTGGTCTGGGTTTCGACGCCCTTAGCGGCATCGATGACCATGATCGCGCTATCGGCGGCAGTCAGCGTGCGGTAGGTGTCTTCGCTGAAATCCTGATGCCCGGGGGTATCGAGGATGTTGATGGTGTAGCCCTTGTAAGGGAACTGCATCGCCGATGAGGTGATCGAGATGCCGCGTTCCTGCTCCATCGTCATCCAATCGGAGGTCGCGAGCTTGCCGCCCTTGCGATTCTTGACCATGCCGGCGGTACGGATCATGCCCGAGTACAGTAGGAGCTTTTCCGTCAGCGTGGTCTTGCCGGCGTCAGGATGGCTGATGATGGCGAAGGTCCGGCGTTTAGCGGTTTCGTTACGGAGTTCGGCGGCTTCGGCGACGACATCGTTCATGGGTTGGGCACCATGGCACGCACTGGCCAAGGGCAACCGTCACGCCGTCGAACGAGAGCAGACGAGAGCGGAGGAGGGTAATGGTTTCAGCCGCGTTCCCAGGTCGCCCCGTCCTTGGCGTCTTTGACCGTGATGCCGGCATCCTTGAGCCGATCGCGGATCAGGTCGCTGGTCGCGAAGTCGCGGTTGGCCCGCGCCTGCTGGCGGATCTGCAGCACCAGGTTCATGACCTTGCCCAAGGTACCGTCATCGCTGACGGCGTTGTCGCTGCTGCCGCCGCCAGCGGTATCGAGGGCGTCGCCGGGCTGGAATAGGCCGATGAAACGCCCCAGATCGCGAACCAAAGCGAGCACCGCCGTCTGTTCGGCAGCGGCGAGTTTCTTGGCCTCGCTGAGCAGTGAGAAGAGCTGGGCGATAGCGGCGCCGGTGTTGAAATCGTCGTCCATGGCGGCGACGAAGGCCTCGCGGGCCTTCGTCGCGAACGCCGGCAGCGGCCGCGCCAGGAGTTCATCAAGGCTCGGCGTCCCGAGTTGCGTCAGAAGTCCGGCGAGGCTCGCATGCATACGCCCGAGGGCGGTGCGGGCGGCGGTGAGGGACCCGGGCGCGAAATCGTTGGGCCGGCGGTAGTGGCCCTGGAGCAGCAGGAAGCGCACCGTCGCCGCGCCGTAGGTCTCGAGCAGATGATCGGCCCGGAACTGCTTGCTGAAGGCGGGATCCTTCATGCGCTCATCGCTCTTGCCGATCTTGCGTCCCTCGTATTGGATCAGGCCGTTATGCATCCAGCAGCAAGCATAGCCGCCGCCGTGGGCTTCACCCTGGGCGATCTCGTTTTCGTGGTGCGGGAATTTGAGATCATCGCCGCCGGCGTGGATATCGAAGGTCGCGCCGAGGGTCTCATTCGACATCACGCTGCATTCGATGTGCCAGCCCGGACGGCCGGCGCCCCACGGGCTCGGCCAGCTCGGTTCGCCGGGCTTGGTAAATTTCCACAGGGCGAAATCGGCTGGATGATGGAGATGGGCATCGCGTTCGACACGTACCCCAACGAGCATCTCGCTGAGTTTGCGGCCTGATAATTTGCCGTAGCTGGGCTGTTTCTCGACCGCGTAGTAAACGCCATCGCCCATCACATAGGCACGATTCTTTTTGAGCAGGTCGTCAATGTAGTCGACCATCTGCGGGATGTAGTCCGAGCACTTCGGATGGTCGGTGATGGTCTCGACGTGCAGGCGCTTGAGGTAGCCGAGGTACTGCGCGGTATAGCGCTGGGTGATCGCCAGCCACGGCTCGCCGGTGGCGAGGCTGCGGTTGATGATCTTGTCGTCGATGTCGGTGATGTTGTTGACCAGGCGCACGGCATAGCCGCGCACGGCGAACCACCGTGCCACGGCATCGAAGAGCACCGGCCCCATGAGATGGCCGATATGGCAATCATCGTACACCGTCGGACCGCAGAGGTAGATGCCGACCTTGCCCGCCTGCAACGGAACGAAAGGCGCCGAGGCGCGGGTTAGGGTGTTGTGGACGGTGATGGTCATGGCGCGGAGGAGACTAGGGATGGATCTGAGATAGGCCAGGGGGCCGAGGGCAATGGCGTTCAGTTATTCCGTAAACATATGCGATACAGTAGCATAGGAGTATTCGTTTGTGAAAGAAAGAACTTGCCATTGCGCGGAAGAATCGGGTCTGACCGCATGGGTCTTTCTCGTCTGTCGCGTGCCATCACCGCCTGTCGCGCGGCATTGTCCTCCGACAATTAGCTTGGCCGCTTAGCGACAATTAGGATGGCCGGTCGTGCGGTTGCCAAATGCGCCCCCAACAGCGTAGCTGTGCTGGGG
>JBILBP010000228.1:0-4794 GCA_044353645.1 Planctomycetota bacterium
ACCCGGCCGCAGGCACAGGGGCGCACGAACCCACGCCAAAACACACCCGGCCGCAGGCACGGGTGCGCACGAACCCACGCCAAAACACACCCAGCCGCAGGCACAGGGGCGCACGAACCCACGCCAAAACACACCCAGCCGCAGGCACAGGGGCGCACGAACCCACGCCAAAACACACCCGGCCGCAGGCACGGGTGCGCGCGAACTCCCATAACCCCTAAAAATGAACGAATCGGCCGCCAAGGAGCGGTGGCGGGATAAAATCGGCGAAGCCGATCCCGCCACGTTTTCAGCGCCACGCTGAAAACGAGCTCCGACAAAGGCCGGGGGTACCCAGGGGCGCAGCCCCTGCTAAAAAAGCTATTTGCCGATACAGAACGCCGAAAAAATCGCGTTCAGAACCTCCTCATCGGTAGTCGTCCCCACCAACTCATCAAGTCGCTGCCCGGCGCGGCGCAGGTCATCGGCGAGCAGCGCATCCTGCTCATCGTTGCGTGCGGCCTGGGCGATGGCGGCGCTGAGATGGTCGATGGCCGCGCCCAGAAGGTGCTGCTGACGGACACTGCCAGTGGCCTGGGGGGCGAGACGTTGGCTTAAAAGTCCGCGCAGTGCCGCCAGACCCTGGCCGTTGATGCTCACCGCCAGGACTGCGCGTGGATCGCCGACGGCGCCGAGATCGGCCTTGGTGGCGATAACCACGATGCGGCCGGCAGGAATCCCGAGAGTTGCCGCAAGGTCGAGGTCGGTCGGCAAGGGCGCGTCGGGAGCGGCACAGGCGACTACCAGATCGGCACTACTGGCGACGGTCTGGCCACGCGCGACGGCTTCGGCATCGAGGTCCGTACTCGCTATGCCGTCCAGCCAACCGGCGGTATCGACGAGGCGGACTTCGCGGCCACCGAGGTCCAAGTGGGCCTCCAGATGGTCGCGCGTGGTCCCGGCGATCGGACTGACCAGGGCCGGCTCACCGGTAAGAGCGGCGAAGAGCGCTGATTTTCCGGCGTTGGCGGGGCCCACTAGGCAGATCAGCGGCAGACGCTCGACGCCATCGGCGGCGATCAGCCATTGTTGCAGCTGACCCCGCACGGCGGTGAGCTCGCCGATCACCTGCTCCTGATTCCACGGGCGGACATCATGTTCGTCGAGGAAGTCGAGGCTGGCCTCGACCACCGCCCGCAGATGCAGCAGGGTGGCGCGCAGCGGCTGGAGCTCGCTGGCCAGGGCTCCTTGCAGACGCGCCAGGGCGGCGGCGGCGGCGCTGGCATCGCTGGCCTGGGCGAGGGCGAGGACGGCCTCGGCGCGATCGAGGGACAGTCGTCCGCTGGCTACTGCCTGACGGGTGAAGGCTCCCGGTGCCGCCGACTCGGCACCGGCCGCGGTAAGCGTGGCCAGAGCCAAGGCGACGAGGTCAGGAGAGCCGGGCAGGAGGATCTCGACCAGATCGTGGCCGGTGGCGGTCGCGGGCCCCCGGCGAGCGAGGGTGCGTGCCGGACAGGGGCCGGGCGGTAAGCGCCAGGTGCGCGACTCAACGCCAGCCGAAGCCGCGATGGCGTAGGCGCGAGGCCCGCTGAGACGCACCAGCGCGACGTATCCTCCGAGCGCGCTAGCGCAGGCGCAGATGGTAGGCTCTAAGGAGCGCTGCACGGGGCGCACGGCCGAGGTCAGTTGGCGTTGAGACGCCGGCGGATGAATTTGACTTCGATCGTCGAGATCACGGCATTAACGGTGAAATACAGCACCAGGCCGGCAGGCATGTTGTAGAAGATCAGGCCGAAGAGCACCGGCATCCAGCGCATCGACTTGGCTATCTGTTCCTGCATCGGGTCGCCACCGGCGGCGGTGGTCGGGATCGGCGTGGTCAGACTCATCCAGATGGTCACGGCGATATAGATCAGCGGCAAGGGATTGAGGCTGAGGATCCAATTATTGAGGAAGGCCAGCGGCACGCCCCACACCTGATCGGGCAGAGTCAGGTCGGTGACCCACAAGAACGACGCGCCGCGCATATCGGCATTGTACTGGAAGGTATTGTAGAGGGCGATGAAGATCGGCATCTGGATCAGCAGCGGCAGGCAGCCACCAAGCGGATTGACGCCGTGCTTCTTCCACAATTCCATCTGCTTCTGGGCGAGCTTGGACTTATCGTTCTTGTACTGTTCCTGGATGTACTTGAGGTCGGGGGCGAGCTTCTGCATCTTGATCATGCTCGCGTGCTGCTTCCAGGTCAGGCGGAACATCGCGGCTTTGACCAGGAAGGTGAGGAGGATCACCGCCACCGCGTAATTGGGCACGATCCACACGATCATGTCGAGGAACCAGGTCAGGGCGCGGGTCGGCAGGATGAAGAACTTGTGCATCATGTCGGTCAGCTCGATGCGCTGCTCCGACGGGGTCAGGGCCTTGAGGTCGGTGGACGACATGCCCGAGGCGCTGAGGGTCCAATTGGCAGCCAGGGTACGACCGGCGGGGAGCGCGAGCGTACCGTAGCTGACCACCAGGCGGGCCTGGTGGTCGAGGTGTTCCTGGGTGGTGAAGCCAGCGACATCTGCCCGCCAGGCGGGATTGCCGTCAACGCTGGGGGCGCCATTCGCGACCGCGCCTGGGACCGGAGCTTCAGGACCCGCGGCCACCGGAGCCACGGGGCCGGCAGAGGCCGCGCCGGCACCTGCCGCAGGCACCAGACCGACCTTGCCAGGACGCCACCAGACGGCGAAGAAACGGCTCTTGATGCCGACGAAATCCGCGCTCGCGTCAGGCTCGGTAACGAGACTCCAACCGCTGTTGGTAGCGGGAACCGAGGTCGTCTTGATCGTGCCGCTCTGATCGCCTCCGCGATGCACGAAGGCCGCGAGATAAGCCGCCTCGTTGGGTGCGTAATCCTGATGGATGCCGTTAACGAGGGTGATCGCCGGCTTGAGCGTGAGGCTTTCGCTGCCAGTGTTATTGACCTGGACCTCGACGGCGACCTGAGCAAGAGTGGCGTGCAGGCGATAGGTGATGCGGTACTGCAGGCCGCGGCCATTGTCCCAGGCAAACGCGGCTTCGGTCGGGCTGCGCGAGATGATCGTCCACGGTGTGGTTTCAGTGCCGCGAATGCCCCAGCCGAGGGCGGTGTCGGCATCGTTGGCCAGCCAATGGTGCTGGTTCTTGGCCAGGCGGGTGGCCTCAACACCGGGTGGAATCGAGAACGCATCGAGCACTGCCAGCGACGGCTTGCCATCGAGACCGGGGTCGGTGGCAACCATCTGCCGATGGAGATGTCCGGGCAAGGTGATGGGGTGCGAGCTTTTCAGTTCGAAGCGGTCGATCGAGGCCCGTTGGCTGGAGATGATCACCCACGCGGCTGGATTTTCCAAGGCGACGGTGTTATAGGTCGTTGTCGGAACTGCCGTCGATGCAGCCGTCGTCACCGCCGTTTGCGCCGCTGCTGGAGGTGCATCGTCAGCGGCGAAAGTCGCCGCGAGCGCGATGCCGAGAAGGAGAACGAGACGTGCGACCATAGCCAGAGGCTCCCAGATAAGGCGCGGGAGCATCACGTCAGCGCCCCAGGGGCAACCCCGGAATGACAACGACCCGGTGCAAAGCACCGGGTCGTGATCGCGGACGCCGTTGAGCGGGCGCTTATTTCTTCGGCGTGAAGCTCTTCTGGACGAAGGCGAGCAGATCGTCTTCTTTGAGCGCGAGGATCTGGAATTGACGGGCACTGGCCTGCTCGCGTTCGGAACGTTGGCCAGCAACCAGGAAATCGCAATCCGGCCCGAGGACCTTGGCGACCACGCCACCAGTGACGCGGATGAACTGTTCGATGTCGTCCTTGTTGTAGCGCTTGAACTCACCCGCGACGTAGAACGTTTTCGGATGGTGGCTGTCGAAGACCGGATTGCCGATCAGATCGCCGCGACCGATGGGATGGAGCTTGACGTCGTCCTGCTGGAGGATGCGGCAGACGGCGATGGCATCGCGCACTTCGACGGTCTCGACCATGCCTTTTTTGACGTAGCGCCCCTTGTCATGATTGAACACGGCGAAGATCAGACCGGGAAAAATCTTGTCCTTGGCACCAAGATTAATGATCACCTCATTGGCGGCGGTTTCGGCGATGCTGCCATCAACATCCAGTTCAGTGACCCACTTGAGCTCGAGTTCGAGCAGCTGGCGGATCTTGTCTTCGAGCTGGGCGACACGCGTCGCGCGGCGGCTGAAATCTTCACGACCCATCTTGTCGTTCTTATCCTTGCCGGCGGTGAGTTCGTCGAGTCGCTTGGTCAGGTCTTCGCGATCCTTAGCAAAGGCGGCCTCATCATCACTGATCTTCTTGGTGATGTCCTGCAGCTCTTGCTGGCGCTTGCGCACCGCTTCTTCGAGTGCGGGGTTCTCTTGGAAGTCCTTGCTTTCGAGCTTGCCCCTGAGGGCTTCCATGCGCTTCACCGAGGCGCTGATCAGATCGCTGGTGAATTTCCAAGTCGAATCCTTGGTGCCGGTGAGCGTAATGGCGGGATTCTCCTTGAGCTCATCCGCCGCCGGCAGAGTAACGCTGCCGAGGGCGCGATCGTTCACCAGATGGATACGGTTGGCCGCCAGCCGTAGATCGAGGCGGCGGATCTCGCGCTCACGCAGCTCGATACTGTCGCGGGCGACGGCAATGCGCGTGGCCAGCTGATTCACTTCTTCGCGGAGCTTGGCGTTGGTCTTGAATTCGCGCTGCTCGGGGTCGCCTTCGAGGAAGGTGCGCACCTGGTTCGATTTGACGACGGTCAGCGACGCCAGCACGACGGTGAACATCACCAGCAGGAT
>JBILBP010000021.1:0-15769 GCA_044353645.1 Planctomycetota bacterium
GGCCGCCGGCGATCGGCTGTTCGTGTGCACCGACGGCGTCTGCGATCTGCCGCGGGTCGATGGCCGCACCGGCGAGCGTACGCACTTTGGTCTCGATGGGCTGGCGCGCTCCTTGACGGGTGCGCCAGGACTCGAGGCCGCCGTCACCCGCGCCTGGGATGACCTCACCGCCTTCTGCCGCCGCAAACCCGTCGATGACATGCTGCTCATCGGCCTGGAAGTGCAGGCCACGCGCGATGACTACCAACCGACCGAAAAAATCAGCGATGGTGCTTCGGTCAACGCTCACTGGCGCGATAGGACGACGCATGTTCCAAGCATCTGAAGACCAAGGTACGATCTCATTCACCCTCTCCTCGGAGGCGGCCCTGGTCGATCGCGTGGTGGCCGCCAGCAAGGACTACCTGGCGCAATTCAGCGTCACCCACCTCGCCGACATCACCATCGTCCTGCGCGAATTGCTGATCAATGCCATCGAGCACGGCAATGGCAACGACCGCAGCAAGACCGTGACCTGCACCATCTGCAATCTCGGAGCCACGCGTTTTCAGATCATCGTCGAGGATCAGGGGGCGGGGTTCGCCCACAGCGCCTGCGATTTCACCATGCCAAAATCCGGTGAGACGCGTCATCGCGGACTGCCCCTGGTCAATAGCAGCTGCGACGAGCTGGAATTCAACGGACGCGGCAATCGCGTCACGGCCTTCATGACCATCCTCAATCCCACCAGCTTCCCCCTGACGGTCGAAGGCGATACGGCGGTGATCACGCCCAGCGGCGATCTCACCGCCGCCAGTGCCGACACCCTGCGTCGGCTGCTGCTGAGCGAGACCGACAACGGTCGGCGACGGTTCCGCTTTGACCTCGGCCAGGTCCGCGACCTCGACTCGGTGTCATTGTCCGTGCTGGTGGCCTTCGCGCAGCTCCTGCGCGCCAGCGGGGCGCCCTACGTGATCGGCCTGGTCAACTGCTCGGCGGATCTGCTGAGCCTCTTCCGGCTAACCCGGCTCGATCAGGATTTCATGTTCACCCTCGTTGCACGCGCCTGAGCTCGGAACCCCTTATGGATCTCTCCATCGCTAACGAATTCATCGCCGAATCGAAGGAGCATCTTGCGACCATCGAGGACGATCTGCTGGCACTCGAACGGCAACAGGATGCCCCTGAGAGAACCCTCGTCGATAAACTGTTCCGCGCCATGCACTCGATCAAGGGCGGCGCCGGATTCATCGGCCTGAAGAACGTCAACAACCTCGCACATCGCATGGAAACGCTGTTGTCGCTGGTGCGCTCAGGGACGATCAAGCCCACCCAGGCAATCGTCGAAGTCCTGCTCAAGGGCTCGGACCAGATCAATGCCATGCTCGATGACCTCGAGCATTCCAACGACATCAACATTGCCGCGATGCTCGCGCATCTCGATACGCTCCTCGATCATAAGGCTCCGCCGCAGGTCAAACAGCAGCTCGCCACGCCGGCTCCGATCCAGGTCAAGGAGACCAAGGCCGCGTACCCGTTCACGGTTTCGCAATTCGACCTGCGCCAGAGGAAGGCCGAGAACTGCTATCTGTTCGTGCTGCGTTTCGATCTCTCGGCGATGGCCGCCTCGGGTGGCCAGGGGCCAGTGGCACTGGTGCGCGACCTCTCGCGGGCCGGCGAGATCATTGACGGTCATCTGCGCCACGAAGGCGACCTGCGGACCGCCGTACCGGAGCGCCTGTCCTACGACGTGCTCTTCGCCACGCCCATCCCCCAGGATGTGCTCGGCCAGTTGCTGCTCGATAATCTCGGCGTTCCCGATCTGGAAGTGGTAGCCGTCGAGGAGGCCGATGTCGCGTTCGCGCAGGCCACGGTACCCGCCGCCGCACCCCCGGCGGCGGCGACAGTGCCAGCTCCAGCCGCACCGCCAGAACCAGCCGCTGCGACTGCCCCGGCTCCCCTCAGCGCACCCTCGGCCGCGTCCATTGCCGCACCGACGCCGGTAAAAAGCCCCGCGGCGGCGGCACCTGAGCCGGCCGCCAGCCCATCGGCGGCACCGACTGCCGCCGGCGCGCCGCCGCCGGAGGCCTCGGTGCGCATCAACGTCGAGATCCTCGATGAGCTGATGACCCTCGCCGGCGAGCTGGTGCTGGTGCGCAATCAGCAGCTGATGATCTCGGAAAAAGCCGATCCGATGCTGCGCGCGGCGGTGCAACGCCTCAACATCGTCGCCACCGAGCTGCAGGAAACCATCATGCGCACGCGCATGCAGCCGATGGGCAACCTCTTCAATCGGTTTCCGCGCGTGGTCCGTGATCTCGGCAACAAACTCGGCAAGCAGATCGAGATCGATATGGTCGGCAATGACGTCGACATCGATAAGACGATCCTCGAATCCCTGGCGGATCCCCTGCGGCATCTGGTGCGCAACAGCTGCGACCACGGCCTGGAAGGGCCTGAAGAACGCGTTGCTGCTGGCAAGCCAGCCGTGGGCCGGATCGCGCTTCGCGCCTTCCATGAAGGCGGCCAGATCAACATCGAGATCAAGGATGACGGCCGCGGCATCAACCTCCAGCGGGTCAAGGCCAAGGCCGTTGAAAACGGCCTGAAGACCCAGGCCGAGGTCAATGCCCTCAGCGAGAAGGACGCCATCCTGCTGATCCTGCTGCCGGGCTTCTCGACTGCGGAAACAGTGACCGATGTCTCCGGGCGAGGCGTGGGCATGGATGTAGTCAAGACCTCGATCGAGCAGCTCGGTGGGCACTTCGACATCTCCACCAACGCCGGCCAGGGCACCACCATCCTTCTGCGCCTACCGTTAACCCTGGCGATCATCCCCAGTCTGATGGTCGGCGTTGGCGAGCACCGCTACGCTCTACCCCAGGTCAATCTTGAGGAACTGGTGTGCCTCTATGATGACGAGGTCGTCAACAAGATCGAGATCGCCCGCGATCAGGAAGTGTATCGCCTGCGCGACATGCTGCTGCCCCTGGTGCGCCTCAACGAGCTGTTCGTCCATCGCGAACCGCTCAACGCCAAGACCCGCAATGCCATCACCGAGAAGCATCGCCGGGAGCGCAGCGATGCCGCCACCCGCGGCGAAACTCTGACGTTTGCCGTGGTCAAGGTCGGGGCCAAGCGTTTCGGCCTAGTTGTCGATCGCGTCATCGGCACCGAGGAGATCGTCGTCAAGCCCATGCATCCGACGCTCAAGCATCTGCGCTGCTGCAGCGGAGCGACGGTGATGGGCGATGGTCAGGTGGCCTTGATCCTCGACATCGACGGCATCTCCAAACATGCCGGCCTGTCCGCCGAAGGCATGCAGCGGGCCGGCGAATCGGCGAAGCACGCGAGCAACGAGATGCAGGCCGATGCCCATCACATGCTGCTGTTCCGCTATGGCGCCAAGGAGCAGTTCGCGGTCGCCCTGCCGTTGATCAAGCGCATCGAGCCGATCACCATGGATCGCGTTGAAACCATCGGCGACAAGGAATTCATCACCGTCGATGGCGCCCCGACGGCGATCCTGCGCCTCGATCGCCTGATCAAGGTCAGCCCGTGCATCGAGAAGACGCAGCAGTTCCTGCTGCTGCCCAAGCACACCCGCAAACCCTGCGGCATCCTGGTCTCGGAAGTCATCGACATCGATGGCACGACCACCGACGTGAATACCTCCACGCATCGCGAGGATGGCGTGCTCGGTACGGCCATCGTCCGGGAGCATCTGACGCTGTTCCCGGATCTCTACCGCCTGATCGAGAAGGCCGATCCGGAAGAGCGCCCGAAGGAACGCGCGGGCAAGAAGATCCGCGTGCTGCTGGCGGAAGACACCGCGTTCTTCCGCCAGCTGGTGCGCGGCTATCTCGAATCCGGCGGCTTCGAAGTAACCGCTGTCGAAGATGGCGCCCTGGCCTTGAGCGCCTTCAACAGCGAGCTTTTCGACCTGATCGTCAGCGACCTCGAAATGCCGGTGATGAATGGCTGGGATTTCATGAAAAAAGTGCGTGCCGGCGAACACAACCAACGCGTACCGGCCCTGGCCTTGTCGTCCTTGGCGACCGAAGACAGCATCGCCGCCGCCACCCGCGCCGGCTACGACCGTTATGAGATCAAGATGGACCGTGGCCGTTTCCTGCTCGCTATCAATGAGATGGTCGATTTTCATATCCGCCGCAGCGTCAGTGCCGTCCCGGGAGCCGCTTCATGAGCTATTCCCTGGAAACGGCACTGCACACCGAGATCCCCACTCGCCACTTCGTGAGCTGCTGGATCAGCGGACGGCTGCACGGCATCGACATCTTGCAGATCCGTGAAATCAATTCCGAGCGTGGCTTCACGCCCATCTTCCATGCCCCGCCGCAGGTGCGCGGCTACGTGAACATCCGCGGGCAGATCCATCTGGTGATCGATCCGCGTATCCCGTTGTGCCTGCCGGAAGCCCCCCCGGGAGCACTCGGCAAGGGCCGTCAACAGCTGCTGATCTTCAAGCCGCATGTCGCGGAAACCTTCGCCCTTCTGGTCGATAGCGTCGGTGACATCATCGAAGTCCAGACCGATCGTATCGAGCCCCCGGAGAACGCGACGCCGGTGAATGCCTCGCTCAGCGCCGGGGTCTGCAAGCTCGATGGGCAATTGATGGAGCTGCTCGAACCTCGCTGCTTCTTGAATTTCGCGCTCTGATGACTGGCGACGGCTCATTGTCGCCGGCTGTGCCGATTCGCGTCCTGATCGTCGATGATTCATGGGTATTCCGTGTCGCCGTCGCCCGAGCGTTGACCAACGAAACGGATCTGGTGGTCGCCGGCTCCGAACGCAACGGGGTCACTGCCATGCAATTCCTGCGCCTCAACCAGGATATCGATGTGGTCACCCTCGACCTCGAGATGCCGGAAATGAATGGCATCGAGACCCTCAAGGCGATCCGCGAGCTCAATGCCAGCCGCCCCCGCGAGCGCGAGATCGGCGTCATCATGCTCAGCGCCCACACCACGCAGGGCGCGCAGTCGACCATCGCCGCCCTCAACGCCGGGGCCTTCGATTTCATCGCCAAGCCTGCCGAAGCCAACCTCGGCGAGAGCCTGGCGGCGTTGAAGCTGCAACTGCCGCCGTGCATCCGCGCCTGCCAGCAACGTCTGCGCCGCACCAGCCGGTCGCTCCCCGTGCGTATCCCGACGCCGGCACAGGTCGTCAACATGCCCCCGGCCCGGGCGGGGTCGCGCACCCAGCCGATGCTCGCCATCGTCATCGGTGTTTCGACAGGTGGACCCCGGGCCTTGCTGACCATTCTACCCCGACTGACCTCCCTGACGCGCTTGCCGATCATCATCGTCCAACATATGCCGCCTAAGTTCACAGCCTCGCTCGCCGAGTCCCTGGCCAAGCTGTGCTCATCGACGGCGGTAACCGAGGCGGTCGATAACGACCCTATCGTTCCCGGCCACGTCTACCTCGCTCCTGGTGGCAAGCACCTCATCGTGCAGCGCACACCTGCGGGCGGGATCGTTTGCGGGGTCAACGAGAACCCGCCCGAAAACGCCCTGCGACCGAATGTCGATGTCATGTTCCGTTCAGCGGCCCAGGTCTGGGGTGGCAATGTCGTCGCCGTCATGCTCACGGGCATGGGCACTGATGGAACGAAGGGGCTGGCAGTTCTCCGGCGCGCCGGAGCCTTGGCGATCGCCCAGGATGAAGCCACCAGCGTGGTCTGGGGCATGCCGGGCTCGGCGGTGGCTGCCGGGCTCGTCGATCAGGTCGTGCCGCTCGAGTCGATCGCCGAGGCCGTCGCCAAACTCAGCCGTTGAGCCGCGCGGCTAGCTGACAACCAGATAGCAACGAAATAGCAAAGGGATAGCAAGGGCGCAGATGCCGTTCACACACCCCGCCCCGCGCAGTCTTCCCGGCCCTTTGACCACTCCCGAGGCAGACCCTAAGCTGCCCGACCTGTCGTAACCGGCGGCTGATCTGCGTTGTCGATTTGGACTGGAACCTTCAGGTAAAACATCACCTATGCACACATTCCCGGTTTGCTGGGGCCTCGACGTTGGCCATGCGAGTATCAAAGCCGTCAAGCTCGCGCGCCAGGGGGCCAAGGTCTCCGTCTTAGGCTATGCCATTGAACCCATCACCGTCCCCGAAGGCGGTGACCGCGAGGAGTCCGTGATCGCGGCCCTCAAGGCCATGGCCTTGCGCGAGGAGTTCAACGATACGCCGGTGGTCGCAGCACTCTCTGGGCGGCAGGTGTTCAGCAAAACGGTGAACATTCCGATCCTCAATCCGAAGAACATCGAGCGCATGATCGAGCTCGAGGCGCAGCAGCAGATCCCCGGTGATTTCAGCGAAATCGAGTGGGGCTACCACATGAGTCCGGCGGCCGACGAAGCGTCCAAGGACGTGGCGTTGTTCGCGGTCAAACGCGAGCTCACCCAGGAAGTGATGACCAAATGCCAGCGCGCCGGGGTCAACCTGGTCGGCATCTCGATCAGCAGCCTGGCGCTCTATAATTTCGTGCGCTTCGACCAAGTCTTCCCCGAGAACGAGACCGTTGTGATTCTCGACGTCGGCGCCGAGAACACCGATCTCGTCTGCTACCAGGGCGAAACGCTGTGGATGCGCACCTTAGGTGTCGCCGGCAATGACATCACCAAGGCCTTCATGAAGAAGTTCAAGGTCTCCTTCGACGAAGCCGAGATCCTCAAGCGCCAGGCCGGCGACAGCAAGCAGGCCGATCGCATCATCAAGGTGATCGAGGGCAGCCTCACCGAACTGACCAGTGAAGTGCAGCGCAGCCTGGGCTTCTACAAGAGCCAGAATCCGGCCGCCAAGCTTGACAACCTGGTCATCAGCGGCTCGACCTTCCGGCTCCCGGGCCTCCCCGAGTACATGGCCGAGCGTCTGCGCTATACCGTCAACATCCTCGAAGATCTCGACAAGATCCAAGTCACCGCCGGTCTTGAGCGCGACCATTTCATGCATGACCTGCAGAGCCTGGGCGTAGCCATGGGCCTGGCTCTGCAGGGCACAGGTGTCGCACGCGCCAACGTCGACCTCATGCCCAGCAGCCAACAGCTGCAGCGCGTACTCGCAACCAAGCGCTGGGCGGGCCTCGCGATCGTCGCCGCCATCGGCGCGACCCTGGTCATGGACCACATGGTCGTCGGCGGTGTCGCCGATGAGAACGTGCGCCTGATCAAGAAGATCAAGGACAGCCACTCGCAGAACAACGTCCGCCAGCAGGCCTCGCGCGAGGCCTTGAGCCAGGTGGCGCCGAAGGCCACCGACCTCAAGTCGTTCGAGGTCTATGGCACCCAGCAGGGAGTGACCGCGGGCATCTACCATGCGCTCCTCTCCGCCGTGGTCAGCATCAACCAGGCCCGCGGAACGGTGGCCGGACCGATGGATGCCACCGGCGACAGCAAGTCCGAGGCCAAGCCCACGCCACTGCAGTCGATGTACCTGCGCAGCGTGACCCTCCCGCCTTTCGCCTTCGATGGCGCCGGCGGCCCCTTCCAACCCCTGGCGACGGCGCGCAAAGTCATCCTCGTGGTCAGCATCCCCGTGGTCGCTTCACCGGGTGAAGGGACGCGGCAATTGCTCGACCTGCTCAAGGCCCTGCCGGTCCCGGAAGCCTTGGCAGCGGCGCATCCCGACATGGCGGCGTTCCACGCCTGGCAGAAGAAAAATCCGGCCGCTACCGCCGATGAGGTCAGCAAGCATCAACCGAAACTCTTCAGTGATGTGCAGGCGATCTCAGACAGCTCGGGCGAGGAAAGCTATTACTTCATCGACAAATCGGCAACCGACGCCAAGGGCGATCTCGCCCCGGTCGAGGAGGAGCGCAAGGCTCCAGCTAAACTGGTGACCCTCGCCTGCACGCTCAAGGGCCAGGAGGCCGCACCATGAATCAGCTGAAGCCGTTTACCTTCTGGATCGTGCTCGCAGTCATCCTCTTCGCTGAGATCGTCTGGTGGATCCTCTCGATCCCCGACCTCGACATCGTCGGCAATAAAGCCGAGGCGCAGAAGATGCAGAGCACCCTCAGGCGGGAATATACGCATCTCACCGAGCTCGAACGGCGTGGTCGTAACGGCAGCCCAATGGGAGTCTTCGATGCCGAAAAGCCCGATGACATCCGCCGCCTCACCGACGACTACCTGATCACGCCGGCGTGGAAAGAAGTCCTCGATCCACACGTTCAGGGCTACGACAAGCAGCTCAAGGCGATCAAAGAGCGCCTTGCCGCGCGCAGCAAGCACCTCCACGAACCGATCGCCGCCAGCAACGATAAGTTCGGTTGGTATACCGCCTATCAGAATGCCAGCGAAGAGCAGCTGAAGAAATTGGCGGCGGCGGGCGCCTTCGTAGTCAAGGTCGAACCCAGCAAGACGGCAACGGGTACGCCGGGAGCCGGTGCCGCCGAGAGCCCGGCAAAGCGCGTTCTCGACTTCGCCAATGACGCCACCTTGCGTGCCCAAGCGGGTTTTTTCACCAAGGGGGCGGATCTCCCCGATGCCGGCGAGTATCCGGTTTTGACCCGTCAATTCCGGACCATGGAGGAGATCATCACCATCGTCACCGAAACGGCCGCAACCAATGCCCCCAACCCGATGGTAAATATTCCCGATGCCCCGGCGGCGAGTCCTAGCGGCATCGTTTCGGTCACCTGGGATACCGTCGAACCGACCCTCGGCAGTGAAGTCCGCAATTACGCCGAAGCCTGGCACCTGAGCCTGACGCTGCAGGGGCCGGTGACAGCACTGCTGGCGACCACCGCCGCCCTCGAGCATCCGCGCACTGACCAGTCGCCGGTCTTCGTCATCACCGGTGGCGAGCTGACGCGCAAGACGGCCTTCCTCCCCGGCGAACGCAAGGATGTCGGCAGCGAGATAGCGACGGCGCGGGTCGAGTTGCTGGTGCTCGATTTCACCAACGCCCTGACCGGCGTGAAGCACACCACCGAGACGCCCGCCGGGAATGGGCCGCCGATGGACGTCACGATGCCACCCCCGGGATCTGCACCTCCGCCGCCTCGCCCGGCGGCGTCGCGCAAACCGTCCGCCGAAGAAGAATCCCCATGAGTGCCAAGCAATTCTTCACCGCCCACGGTGAAAAGGTCGCACTGTCGCTTACCTTGCTGCTCATCGCGGCCCAGTGCTATGTGACCTTTACCGACACCTCGATCCGTCCGGAAAGCATCAGTCCCGGCGAAATCGATACCAAGAACGCGGCCATCGATGCCGTCTTCCAGCAAGGCAAAGCCCCCATCCTCAAGCCGGTGCCCGGATACTTGGCCGAGATGGAATCCCGCTTCAATAAGATCACCGTCCCCGGCCCCTTGCCGTCGTGGCTCACCGCTGCCCCGGATCGCGGGCCCGGCTCAGGCGGTCTGCTGCTCTATGTCTTCGAAGTTCCCGCTCCGAGCATCACGGCGATCGATACCGTCGGCAGCGCCGAGCTCACCGTCACCCTGCCAACTCCTGCTCGTCCCGCCGGCAAACGCATCAGCGACAGCCTCTCAAGTACCTGGGAGCGCAGTAGCGAAGGCATCACCAATCATGCCGAAGACGTCGGTGTGGTCATCGAGACCCACCGCGGCGATGGCAATTGGAAGCTGTTGAATGCGAAGGCCCTCAAGCAGGGCTTCATCACCCTAACCAAGCTCGAGGGAATGAACGGCAAGATCCAGGCGGAAAATCTCGAGCCGTGGATCCGACATTCCTTCCGAGCGCGACTGCTGGCCCAGGCCACCGGCCTGGATCTCGACCACGCCATCCCCCCGAAAGCTACGGCCAGCGTGCTGGTGGTCCCGGGGACCCTGATGGCCGAAGGCGAAGAGGTCCCATGGAACGAATTCACCGAGAAGGTTCGCGCTAAGGATCCAAAGACCCTTGAAAAGCTCGCCCAGCCGAGCAAGGACGCCGCCCCCGGCATCGTCCTCGCCGGCGATGAAAAAATCTACTCTGGAGGCAATAGCGAGGCGGTCGCGGTGCAAGTCACCTCAAACGTACGCTTCGCTCTCGACAAGGTCGGCACCGACGCCACCGAGGTGAACAAGGAAGTCGCCGCCTTCCTGGTCACCAAGCAGTTCATCGGCAAGACCGGTGATAAGCTGTGGCTGAAGCCGCAGTCCTTCAAGGCCGCAGTCGGCGATACCGTTGGCGGTGTAACCAAGACCGAGATCCCCACCAATCCCGGGCCGGTCGTCAATGTCGATCTGTCGACGCCGTTCAAGGTCGCCGAAATCAGACGCCAACAGAAGCGCGTCCTCTACTGGGAGATCCTCACCGAGTCGCGTGCCGGCGGTAAAGGCAAGACGCTCAAGGTGCAAGCAAAGGAAGCCCAGGTCGATGTGGTGGTGGTGGAAAATTCCAAAAGCCGCAACCGCATAGAGCTGACCAAGCTCATTCCGGTCAAGCGGCCCGCGCGCGCCACCGCCATCACCTACCCGCACCTCGTCGCCGACCTCGACGAGGAGACCGAATTCCGCAACAATCCGTCCGAGTTCGTGCAAGCCGTGGCGCTCCCCGCCGAACCCCTGCGCCATGAGCCCGGCGAGGGCCCCTTGGACAAGCTGCGAGATGAACATCCCGATGCCGCTGATCTCTATACCACGGATACCGCGTACTTCGAGCTCGGTGACGGACGTCTGGTATGGTGGGAACCGCTGAACAAGGTAGTCCGCCAGGACCCGGAACCCTCGCGTGAACCGAAAGCCAGCGCGCCGGAGCTAGCCCCGATCGCACCGATGCCGAATTCCAAGAAATCCCCCGGTGAAGTCCCGCCCTCGCCACCGCCGTCGGGAACTCCCCCGGGCATAGTCCCACCAGCTGGTATTCTGCCTCCAGTCCCAGCTCCGCCGCCTAAAACGCGTTAAATCCATCGGTTGCGGGTCAACCGCCGCCGAGCGGCGTGAGTGACACCACCTCGGGTCCACCGCTGCCCTTCATTTCCTTGTCTGGGTCGGTCGTAAGGATCCGCCCGTCTCTGGTTTGAGGCCGTTACCCCGCCCCACGCCAGCACTCGTTCAGGAGTCGTCATGCGCAGCCATCGCCGCCTTCCGCTTACCCCCATGATGCTGGCTTTTGCCATGCACTGGGTGGCCATTCCAGCGGTTCATACCGCCGAAGCGGAGAAGACGGACGTTCCACCCAGCTCCACCACGGAGCCGCTCGAAAGCACAGCCTTGCGTGCCCAGGCCGCCCTGGCCCAGGCCACCGCCCTGTACCGCAAGGCGAACTTCGTCGAGGCCAAGGAGCAGATCGACGAGGCCGTCAGCCTCGATCCGGCCAATGCCCAGGCCCAGTCGCTACGTGAAGACATCCTCGCGGTGCTTAGCCAGCGCGATAACCGCGTGCAGATGGCCACCAATTGGGCGCGCACCGTGCAAGACGTGCGGACCCAGGAAACCGTCGTCCGCATCGGCACGCTGATCACCGACGGCGACAAGAAGCGCGCTGCCGGCGACTATACTGGTGCCGAGCTCGATTATGACCGCGCCGAAGTCGCCGTCCGCTCATTCCCCTATCCGTTCCCCTGGGGCGATCTGCCGGCACAAATCAGCGGCAAGCGCGTCGAAGCGCGGGCGCTGGCCCGGAAGCAGGAGACCGATACCGCCGCCAAGTCCCGCGAGGACGCGCAAGAACGCGCCCGTGGCCAGAGCGAGCTCCAAGAGCAGGCACTCAAGGCCAAGGTCGATGAATTGCTGAGCCGGGCCAAGGACGCCTACAAGCGCCATGACTTCAAACGCGCAGAAGTCGATGCCTGGAATGCCTACGAGCTCGATCGCCGGCGCGAAGACGCCCGCACCCTCTATCTCGACTCCCGCCGCCAGGGCCACGAGCAGTTCGACGACCAGTACGAAGACACGCACCTCGAACGCATCGCCCGCGTCAGCGAGTCGATCCATCGCTCCCTGATCCCGCAGAGTGAGCTCCTGGTCTACCCCGAAGATTGGCGTCGGCGCTCGCAGCGCAAACCGCGCGAGCTCACCGTCAGCAAGAATGAACCCTGGGTTGCCGCCCTCAATGATTCGCTCGAACAGCGCATCTCCTGCGATTTCCAAGACCAGCCGTTCGAAGAGGTCGTGGCCTACCTGCGCAAGGTAACCGGGGCCAATATCATCGTCGCCCCCAGCGTCCAGGCGGCCCAGGCCGGCGGCGGCACGGTGACCCTCGCAGTCAAGGACATGCGTTTCGGCGATGCCCTGAAGTGGATCCTCGAACTGACCTCGCTGAAGATGGCCTTGCAGAACCAGGCGATCTTCATCAGCAATGAGGCCATCGTCGGCTCGGTTGCCCTACGCATGTACGATGTCACCGACCTCATCCAGACGCCGAGCGATATGCCGGGCCGTGAAATGGCCAATTCATCCGGAACCGGTACCGGCGGCGCCACTGACTTGTTCAAGCAGGATGACACCGTCGTCAAGCCCCCGAATCCCGAGGAGCTGGTCGAATTCATCAAGAAGAATGTCGCTCCCGACCAATGGGATGAGGCCAAGGGCAATGGTATCGAACAGCGTGCCGGCTCGACTCTCTTCATCAGCCAAGTCCCTGAAATCCACGCGCAGATCGACCAGCTGCTGACCAGTCTGCGCAATCAGCAGTCCCTGCAGGTGACGATGGACATCCGTATGCTCAATGTGCGCAAAAATTTCTTCGAGGAGATCGGCGTCGACTGGGCTCGCGGCAATCTCGTCAGCGGCAATTCGACGGACGGTTATCGGCGGCAGAATAACAATTCGGCGTTCAACGGAACCGTCGGCACCAGCGCCGGCGCCGCCGCTAACGCGCTCCCCGGTAATCAGACCACCGACGGGTATGGCCAGTTCAAAAATCCCAATGGCACCCCAAGCGGTATGGTCGCCAACCTGACCCACAGCCCATTCAATTTCATCGGCACCGATCAGGTCAGCATGATCCTTTCCGCCGTTGAGACCGAAAGCGACGCGCAGATCGTCCAACATCCCAGCCTGACCTGCTTCAACGGACAGCGGGCGAATGCCTCGTTCATGGAGCAGTTCGCCTACATTTCGGACTACGAAGTCGTCAGCTCCAATCTCGACCCCACGATCTCGGTGCTGACCTTCGGCAACATTATTGACATCCGGCCGGTGGTCAGTTCCGATCGCAAGTACATCACCCTCGAGGTCCGCCCGAGCTCGGTGGCTCTGCAGGGCGTGTTCACCGAAATCATTCAGGCCCCCCGAATCTACACTGCTGGCAACGGCAACGGCAATAATAGCTCCGTGGTTACGCCGGCCGTCAACTATCCAATCGAACTAACCAATGTGACCGTGCAGACCCTGCGCAGTACGGTCATGCTGCCGGACAAGGCCAGCCTGCTGATCGGCGGCTTCCAGAAAAGTCTCCGTGAACGGACCCAGGTGGGCATCCCCTTCCTCAGTCATATTCCGTTTCTGGGTCGTCTGTTCAGCCGCAATGGCACCTATGACGAAAATCGTCAACTGTTCTACCTGCTGCACGCCGAGATCGTTGACCTCAACGAAAAAGACGCGTTGCAGTGATTGCCCGGCGGCGACGTCCTGATGGCGATCCGACCGGATCCGTGCACGCTGCGGGCTTTACCCGTGACGTGGCACCGCCGTCCTGCCGCAATCGCCATCGGCCCATTTTCGGAACCTTGGCCCTTGTCTTGCTGACCTGCAGTACGACTCAGTTGAGCGCAGCTGAAACGCTTCCGCCCGCCTCGGCGTCAGCCGAGGCGGCCCTGATCTCAGCTCGGACCGCCGTCGCCGATGGGCGGCTCAGTGAAGCCCGCGAGCTTCTCCAACAAGCTCAGCTCAGCGCCCCTCAGGACGCGCGCATCATCAAGGCCCTCGCCGACCTCGATCTACGCACCGGCGTCACTCATCGCGCGAGCGGCATCACCCCGAGCCCGGTCATCGTGGACTGGGCCTTGGCGGAAATCCGCCAGGGAGAGATCCGGGCTGATGCCATGGCCCGCACTGATCGCCTGAGCGATGCCAGCGAACTCCTGGAAGTCGTACGCCGCAATCTGCTCGCCCGGGAATTGGATGCCGATGATCGCGTCGCAGAGGCCCTCGCCAAGGTCGAGGGTACGATCACCCGTTATCGCCGCGAAAGCATCGAGAACGGCGCCCGACTGACTGCCGATGCACGCGCCCACGCCTTGGCTGAGGCTCGTGAGCAGGTCGCCGACGGCCTGACCGCCAATGCCGCCACCCGCAATGCACGCCTGCTTCGTATCCGCGGCCTGCAACGCAAAGCCTTGTACGAGCAAGCCCTGGCCGAGTGCCGCACACTGCTCGATGAGGAAAACGAAAATCCTGAAGTCAGTGCGCTCTATCGCGATCTGCTGGCCGCGGCGCATGCCCAGCGCAAGCTCAATACCGAACAGGCCGCGCTCGACAGCCAGCAAGAATTGCGTGAACGCATCAGCCGCAGCCTGATTCCCAGCGGTTTCGATGGCTGGCCCGTCTATCCCGATGCCTGGGCTCGGCGCCATCCGCTCACCACCCAGCTCGACCGTCAGGACAGCGATAAGAATGCCGAGCCTGAATGGCGGAGCGTGTTGCGCGACAGCCTGCGTCGACGGACCTCGATCGAGGTCGAGGGCGGCAACGCCCTCGACGTCCTCCGCGTCCTGGCCACCGAAAGCCGGATCAATCTGGTGATCGATCCGGCGATCGCCGCCGGTGCCGATCGTCCGATCACACTGCATGCGCCGAACCTCACGGTGGAGCATGCCCTGACTTGGCTCTGCCAGTTGATGGAGACGCGCTGGACGCTGGTCAATGGCGGGGTGTGGATCGGTACGCCACCGGTCGAATCGACGACCGTGGCCTTGTACGACATCGCCAATCTGGTCCATTCCGGCTTCGATCAGCCGGGCAGGAAATTGACTCTCGGCGCCAGCGACGCCGAGGATGGAACGGCGCTCTTCGCCAAGAACGATGCCGATCACGTCAAGCCACACTCGCCCGAAGAAGTGGTCGACCTGCTCAAGGCCCAGGTTACGCCCTCGGTATGGGACGTCCCTGAAAATGGCATCACCATTCGCGGCAATACGCTGTATGTTACTGCCCCGCCCGAGACCCATCGGATGGTCCGCGAATTCATCGCCAGCCAAGAGCAGGCGCAGAATCTGCTGGTGCGCGTCGATGCCCGCTGGCTAGAGCTCGACGACAGCTTCGCCGAAGAGATCGGCGTCGATTGGACGATCAACGGTTCGCAATTGGCCTTCACCCAGCCCGCTGCCGGTATCGCCCAGCAGAACAACAATTCGACTTTCATCGGTACGTCGGTCACACCCCTGCCCGCGACCACCCACCAGAGCAATGCCGGCGTCACCGGCCAAGGCATGAAGCTGAGTTTCGGACTGATCGGGCCGCTGCAGCTCTCCGCCGTCTTGACCGCCGCCGAGAACAATCTGCGCGGGCGCGTACTCAGTTCACCCTCGGTGACGACCCTCAATGGCGTGCGTTCACACGTCTTTGTCGGCAATCAATCAGCATATATCAGCGATTACGAAGTTGTTTCCACCAACCTCGATCCAATCGTCGCGGTCTTGACCACCGGTACCAGCCTCGACGTCAAGCCCTTCGTCTCGGCAGATCATAAGTACGTCACCCTGGATTTTCAGCCAGCGACCTCGAAGGTACGTTATTTCACCGAATACTTCAGTGCTGTCCGGATAGTCCCGGGCCGCCCGGTCATAAATCCGAACGTCCCCGTTGTACTCCCAGGCAATGTGGAGTACTACACGGTGATCGCGCCCATACCTTATCCGATCGAATTGCCGAACGTGACCG
>JBILBP010000229.1:0-4782 GCA_044353645.1 Planctomycetota bacterium
CGTCCATGCCGTTGATTCGACGGCGCACCCGATCATCGCTCTGACCCGCGTCGGCAACCAGCGCGCCAGCATGGTCAATGCCATCCGCGGCATCCGCAGCGAAGGTGGCGGGATCTACACCTACACCGCCTTGCTGGCGGCCGGCGCCGAACTCGCCTCTTCCTCTTCCACTGCCTCTGCCGGCACCAAGCACCTGGTGCTGTTCGCCGATGCCAATGACGCCGAGGAGCCCGGCGACTACCAACAGCTGCTGCAGCAATACCAGTCCGCCGGCATCAGCGTTTCGGTGGTGGCGATGGGCACCCCCGCCGACAGCGACGCGAAGTTCCTTGAAGACGTCGCGCGCCGTGGTGGCGGTCGCATCACCTATGCCAGCGATCCCGCGGACATTCCCCGCCTGTTCGCGCAAGAGACGGTGCTGATCTCGCGTACCGCCTGGGTCGATCAGGCGCTTGCGCCGCAACCGCGCAGCGCCTTGCATCTGATCGTCCCGGGATTGACCGCCAGCTGGCCGACCGTGCCCGGCTACAACCTCACCTATGCCCGCGAGCGGGCGCAGGTCTTGGCGTGGTGCGCGGGTGATCCGGCGGCACCGGCGGCGGTCGCCTGGCGCATCGGTGCCGGTCGCAGCGTGGCCCTGCCCTTCAATTGCGATGATCCCGCGGCGCCGGCGCTGATGGCTTGGCCGGGGTACGCGCCACTGCTCGCCGGAGTCGTGCGCTGGGCCGGCGGCGGAGCTTCTGCCGAGGCCCCGGGCGGCATCTCGGTGACGCGTAGTGGACGCAGCGCGGTGGTGCGGTTGGAAATCGATCCGCGCTTCGCGTCGACGGCGACGGTCGCCCCGCAGTTGACGCTGGTGGGAGCCGAGCCCAGCCAGGAGGTCGCCTGGGAACGCGTCGACGATCTCGCCTGGGAGGCGCGCGTGACGCTCTCGGCGCGGGTGGTCGTACCAGCGGCGCTGGTCACGGCCCCGGCGGTGGATGGCAGTCGTCAAGAGATGGCAGTCAGTGGCCCGGCGCTGTGCCTGCCGATGAGCCCCGAGGTCGAGCCCCGTTATGGCCGCGAGCCGGGCAGCGCCGTGCTTGCCAGCGTCGCTCGTGACAGCGGCGGTCGGGTGCGCCGTGATCTCGTCGGCATGTTCGAGAATCCACCCAGCCCAGGTACGGGTACCGACCTCGCTCCGTGGTTGGTGGCGGCGGCCCTGCTGCTGCTGATCGCCGAGATCGCCGTGCGCCGCTGGCACCTCGACGTGAGGCGATGGGGTTGGCAATGGCTACGGCTGCCGGTGTGGCGGCGTCGAAAGGCTCCCGCAGCGTTGGCCAAGCCATTGCCTCCGCAGGTCGTCACCGTTTTATTACCGGCGGCTTCTTTTTCTGCTACACCTTCGTCAGCGGCGCCCTCGGCACCCGTGCAGCCTCCGACTAACGGTGGCCTGCATGCTGCGCTCAACGAGCTGAAACGTCGTAAGGGCCGCTGACGGCGTTGTTGACCTCAGACGAAGCGGGCCTTGAACATTTCGGCTTTTTTCTGGGCGATGGCGTTGCCGGCGATGAAGGCCTCGGTCTCGGGCATCGTACGCGTCCAGGCCCCGGGGAACTTGGCTTTCAGGAACTGGCATTTGCTGGCGAGGAGCACGCTTTCGCCGGAGTTCTTGGCGTAGAGATCGGCGTCGACGGTACCGGCATTGGCCAGCGACGAGGCCATCTCCCAGAAGCTCGTCACTTGCCGGACGTAGGCGTTTTCAGGGACGCTCATGTCTGCGCCGATCGACTTGGCTTCTTCCGCGCTCGCTGGCGTCCAGGCGATGAACCAGGCACGGGCCTTGCGCATCACGCTTTCGCGGCGCAGGTCGTAGAGGCGAAGGATCAGGTCGGCGTCGTGGTAGGTAGGCATGGTGCGAACGTAAGCGGTTGGTGAGAAAAACAGCGGCGCTCATTCCAGCCAGTCTTGTCCAGGTTGGTCCATGCCCGGCAGCCACACGATGCGTTCCGGATGGATCGGCCGGCCGAGGGCGAAATCGACGGCGTTCTGCGCCGACTCCATCTCCATCTGATAGCGCCCATCATAACTGCAGCTGCCCTGATGGCAGCACAGGAAGACATTCGGCAGCGTCGCCAGCGGACCGGTGTAGGGCTCCTTGTGGAACACGTCGAGGCCGGCGCCGGCGAGATGGCCGGACTTGAGCAGGTCGTAGAGCGCCTCCTCGTCGAGCACTTCGCCACGGCAGGTGTTGAGGACCACCGCTCCTTTGCGCATCGCCGAGAGCCGGGCGCGATTCATGATCAGGGTCGTCGAGCGCGTATAGGGCAGGTGGATGGTGAGGCCCAAAGACCGCTCGAGCAGCTCATCGAGGCTGACGTAGCGCACGCCGGTGGCGGCGGCCCAGGCATGGTCTTCGCGGATGTCGTGCGCGAGGACCTCCATGCCGAAGGCCTTGGCGATCACCGCCACCTGCTTGCCGATGCGGCCGCAGCCGAGGATGCCGAGCGTCTTCCCCGTCCACAGGATACCGGTGTGGCGCTTCCACTGGCCGGCGCGCAGGGCCTCATGGCCCTCGACCAGGCGCCGGCCGACCGAAATCAGTAGACCGAAGACCTGCTCGACCACCGAACGTGCCGGGGCATCGGGGGTGAACGTGACCGCGATGCCGTGCTCTCGGCAGAAGCGCCAGTCGAGACCATCGAGGCCGACCCCGACGCGGGCGACATGTTTCAAACGCGGTAAACCAGCCTTCAGTGCCCATCCCGGCAAGGGTTCGGTGCCAGCGAGGAGGACATCGACATCGCCGAGCAGATCGGCGGTCTCCTGGGGCGTGTGCTTGCGCGCATACGGCGATAGCCGGACGGTGAAACCATTGGCCTGCAAAAGATCGGTCGGAGCGGTGCTGGAAATGCCATAGGGCCAGCTCGACATCTGGGCGATCAGGCGAGGGGGGGTCTGCGTCATGGGCAAGGATGGTGGAGCTGCGCTCTCACTGACAAGACCGGGACGTCGGCGCTTGGCAGACCGCGAATTCCTCCGAGGACATGTTCGCAATCTCCGACTTCTCCGTTCTCAGGTAGATCATGCGCCGAGGCTTCACCCCTCAGCCACCGCCATCAACTCGCGCAGGCACGGAGCGAGGTCTCGTCGGAGGTCGTCAGTGCGCCGGTGAGGCCGACGATCGCTGCCAGTCTGCGCTTGCCGCCGGCGCTGGCACGGAAGACGACGCATCCGCAAGCCCGTGCGTTTTCGAAAAAGGCGGACTGATCCGCGATCACCGCCGCCAGAGCTTGAAGGCCAGCTGTCGACTGAGGCGTGGTGCGTGGAGCTCCAAGGCATGGCCGGGATGAACGAAGTCGGTCTGGGTGATGCGGTCCCCGTTCGGCAGCCGCCGCGCACAGGGTTGGTATCAGCCAGAGAAGAGGAATCCAGCGCATGCGTGCGAAATCATACGGCGGATTTACCCGCGTTTTGTCGAATGCGGGGCTTCGCGCCACCAGCGTAGCCGGCGCCGGCGGCAAGGACTGGACCCCGCCTCCGGTGGCTCGACCATGCCCGCCCATGACCATCGGCGCCCTTGTTACCGTTCCCGAACTCCAGGCTGAAGGACTTGCTCGACTGCAGGCGGTGCGCGGAGGCTACAGCGTGATCCGTTTCCTCGCCACCGGCGCGGAGATGACGCAGGAGCAGGCGCGTGTGCTACGCTACGCGTTGATGCCGGGAACGCGCGTCAGCGCCACGATTTCCGGCGCCGAAGTCACGGGGACGATCTCCACGCGACGGATCCAGCGCGACGCCGCCAGTGGCCTGTTGGTCTATGGGCTGACGGTTGCTGATCTCCCTGAGACCGACGCCCCCGAGGCCGCGGTTCGCGAAGACGCCATCACCGCCGTCTTCGCCGCCCGCGATCCGCTCGAACAGCTTTTGACGGTGCAGTTCAACGATCTGCGGCCGGCCTTCGCCAAGGCCGGGAGTTCCTTGCCGCCCGAGCCCTGGGGGCCGCAGACCACCGCCGCCCGTGAAGAACTGCTCGCTTGGCGCGATGCCGCCTGGACTACCACCGGCGGCGTGGTGGGTCTGGCGGCGGCCCGTGTCCGCGCCCTACCGCATCAATTGCTGGTGGCGCGGCGGGCGCTCGATGATCGTCAGGTGCGCTTCCTGCTCGCCGATGAAGTCGGTCTCGGCAAGACCATCGAGGCTGGCCTGGTCATCCAATCGCTGCTCGCGATCAAGCCCGATCTGCGAGTCCTGATCATCGTCCCCGGGGCGCTGTTGTCGCAGTGGTTCCTGGAACTCTACCTGCGTTTCGGCGGGCAGTCCTACCTCATGCTCGATGGCGAGCGCCTGCGCACCTACGAGGGCAATCCCTGGGCCGGTGAGCAGTTCGTGCTCGCCTCAAGTCGTGCCGTCGAGGAGCTCGATGGCAAATCGGCCCTGCGCCTGGCGACTTCGAAGTGGGATGTCGTGGTCGTCGATGAATGCCATCGCATGCAGCCCGGCGGCGTGCTCTTCAAACGCGTCGCGGTGCTCAGCAAGGCCAGTCCGCATGTCCTGCTGCTGTCGGCGACGCCGGCACGTCAGCATCCTGACGCCTACCTCGCCCTGCTGGCGCTGCTCCAGCCGCAGGTCTGGCGACTCGATGATCTGCCGGCCTTTCGCGCGCGTTTGGCAGCCCATGATCAGGTCGTCGCGCTGCTGGCGGCGACTCTCGCAGCGACTCACGCAGCGACTCACGCAGCGACTCACGCAGCGACTCACGCAGCGACTCACGCAGCGACTCACGCAGCGACTCACGCAGCG
>JBILBP010000230.1:0-4768 GCA_044353645.1 Planctomycetota bacterium
TCCTGACCAAGGCCTTGATCCAGATGCGCCATCCGGGGGCGACCGCACGAATCCTCCAGGAGCGGGTGAAGATCGGCCAGCTCGGGCAGCAGATCGACGGCCCTTACGCCTATGTCTTCACCCAGGGCAATCACATCAACCAGCTGGTATTCCCCTCGCGCATCGACCAGGACCGCGGCACGCAGCTCGATCAGGCGCTCAGCGGTCTCGATGGTCCCGCCACGCTCGGCATACTCGTTGACTGCATCCACCTAAGCTACATCAATTCCACTGGCCTGGCGGCCTTCGCCGTCCACGCCGGGCGCTTGAACATGCGACTGTTCCGGATCTCTGATCAGGTCGCGAAAGTCTTCGAGATCACCGGTCTGACCCGGGCGGTACCGGCCTATCAGGATCTGCCCTCGGCGCTCAGCGCCCTGGTCCGCGAAACCGCCTCGCCACGGGCGTGATCGAGACAGCTTACGGCACCGGCCGGAAGCGTCCGACACGCCCGAGGAAACGCGTCACCGGCTTGCGCCCCAACGGCGACAAGCGCGGCTCGAGGTCGCGGGCGATCGCCCGCAACGGCGTCGGGCTCAAGGTATTGGCGTCGAATACCGCCGCCGTCAGACGCGACTGCAGCATGGGATCGTCATCGAGAGGAATGCGTCCTGCGGCCTGGGCCGTCAGGCGTTCGACGAGCACCTCGAGGATCACCGGCGAACCTCCATGTTCGACATTGGCTAGCAGCGCACGCACGATGCCGGTGTCCTTGGTGGTGCCGGCGACCCGCACCCAGGCATGCGCCGGGGCACCGGGCTCGGCCATCCAGCGCAACAGGGCCTCGCGTTGCAGCCAATCGGGCAGCCGGCGCAGCAGCGCTTCCTCATCACCGACCAGCCAGGGATCCGCGACCAGGCGCCGCGCCAGGAGATGATCGGTCGCCGACGAGCTACCGGCCAGGACGAACAATTCGATCAAGCTCCATTCGCCAACGACCAGTTCGCGGCGCGGCAGCCACGCTAGCAACGGATCGCTAGCGACCACCACCGCCTCCTTGCCGGAAGGGCCTGGCGGATTCGCCTCTTTCGCGGGCGATTTCTTGATCTGCGTCGCGCGCCAGGCGTCGGTCATGGCGAGGCAATCAGCACGCCCGGGGCCGCTCTCGGCGAGGTTCGCATCGTGGCTCCAACGCAGCGCCAGCTCGCCGGGGCCCTCGGCCAGAGACCACGACAAGTGTTCGGCATCGGCCTCGATGATGGCCGTGGCCGGAGCATCGAGGGTCACGGCGATATGCGCATCGAGACTGCGTACACCATCGCCGGCGGGAGTCGTTGCGACGTAGCGTACGCCGCCGGTGACCACTTCCATGCCACCAAGCTTGCCGGTGATCATCGGCTCGGAGATGAATCCCGCCGGCGAGCCGCCGGCGAGGATGCAAGGAATGCCGAGCATGCGCGCGATGCCGATCCCCAAGCGTAAGCCCTCCACGTCATGATGATCGCGCGCCGCCTGCAACGACACATCCCAGGTCGCCAAGGGATCGATCAGGATGTCCCACGCGCGCGTACGCCGGGCGAGGTCGACAGCCACATCCGGTCCGCGCAGCATGGACGGCAAGCCCAGGCAACCCCAGGTGAGATCGGCACCCGGCACACCCGGCGGACCGAGGATCGCGAGCTGCATGGCGTCGACTTCATCACCAGCGCGTGGAGGAGCCAGGCGGGCGATAATCGGCACCTGCGATTCCCAACCGCCGGTACCGATGCGCGCCAGCGGTGCCGTACCCAGCAGGAGCACCGCCGACACCGGCGGACGATCGCTCTTCTTCGAGGCGATGTTCGCCGTCGGCGCGCCACCGGCTGAAAACCCGAGGAGATCGGCGTTCGGCCAGCGCGCGCCGCCGACGATAGCGATAGCGACGGCCTCGCCCGGACCCGGCAAGATCGGCACCTCGACACTCGGCGAACGGGCGTCGGCACCCAGACGTACCCTGCCGCTGGTCAGCGGCGGCAGCGTCCAATTGGCGACGATCTGTCCGGCGAGCATGCCCCCGGCGGGTGGGATCACCCGACTGGCCATCTGCGCCGTCAAGCGGGCTTGGCCGATGTACGGCTGAACCAGGGACAGGGCCGCCTGGTTGATCGGGGGCAGAAGCCGTACCGAGACCGTGATCAGGCCGCGATCATCGACCTGCATCCACGGACCGGCGGCGACTGACAACGGACCGAGCTGCAGAGCAGCGAGATCATCGGCGGCGAAAAGACCCGTGATCACCAGCCAGAGCGTTGAAAAACGGCACACCCTGCCGCTCCATTGTCGCAGATACGTACGCGAGGCCCGCATCCTGGACCAACGTGCACCGACTGTGCCAAGGCTCCCGGCAGGCTCAGGCCATCACCCCGGTTGATCACGAATTGTCCACTAGGTGAGCAGCTGGGACTTGACGGAAGGGGCTCTTGATCGTCCCCTTTGGCCTCACCCCTCAGGAGGCTCCATGTCCGCAACGTATGCCATTGGTTATGATTTCGGCTCTGAATCCGGCCGTGCGGTCCTCGTCGACGTGCGCGATGGCCGGGAAGTGGCCCAAGCCGTGCACCCCTATACGCACATGGTCATGGATCAGCGCCTACCCGATGGCACCAAGCTCGGGCATGACTGGGCCCTGCAGCATCCTGCGGACTACCTCGAAGTCCTCGAAGTCACCACCCGGCAGATCCTCAAGGATTCGGGCATCGAACCGGGGCAGGTCATCGGCATCGGTACCGACTTCACCGCCTGCACCGTCCTGCCCACGACCGCTGACGGCACGCCGCTGTGCCTGCTTCCACAATGGAGCAACCAGCCGCACGCGTGGATCAAATTGTGGAAGCATCACGCCGCCCAGCCGTGGGCCGACCGACTCAATGCCCTGGCTGCTGAACGCAAGGAGCCGTGGCTCATCGAATATGGCGGCAAGATCAGTTCCGAATGGCTGTTCCCCAAGGTCGCGCAGGTCGCCGATGAAGCCCCGGCGATCTACGATGCTGCCGCCAAATTCATCGAAGCCGCCGATTGGATCGTCTGGCAGCTGACCGGCGTCGAATCGCGCAATGCCTGCACCGCCGGCTACAAGGCCATCTGGAGCGCTGAGCGCGGTTACCCCAGCCGTGAGTTCTGTACCGCCCTACATCCCAAACTCGCCAATCTCGTCGATAAGCTCGGCACACCCGTGCCGCTGGGCCGCAAGGCCGGTGAATTGACGGCCGCTATGGCCGCACGTCTGGGACTGAAGGCCGGTACCGCCGTCGCCGTCGGCAACGTCGACGCCCACGTCAGCGTCCCGGCCTGCGGCATCGGTGGCGCCGAGGGTTATGGCGGCAGTAGCGCCAATGGCGTGTTCGTCGCGATCATGGGCACCTCCTGCTGCGATATCCTTTGCGGACCGACGAAGCAGGTCGTGCCGGGCATGTGCGGCGTGGTCCAGGACGGCGTAGTTCCGGGCAGCTATGGCTTCGAGGCCGGACAAAGCGGCTTCGGTGACCACTTCGCCTGGCTGTCACGCTTCCTCGGCAAGGGCGATCCTGGCCATGAGGCCCTCGAACACGATGCCATCGCCATGGGCCCCGGCGGCAGCGGTCTGTTGGCGCTCGATTGGTGGAATGGCAATCGTTCAGTCCTCGTCGATGCCGACCTCACTGGCATGCTCATCGGTCAGAATCTGCAGACCACCCCAGCGCAGATCTACCGGGCGTTGATCGAAGGCCTCGCCTTCGGCATGCGCCAGATCATCGAGACCTTCAATCAGCACGATGTACGCATCGATCGCATCATCGCCTGCGGCGGACTGGCGGAGAAGAATCGTCTGTTCATGCAGACCGTCGCCGATGTCACCGGGCGGACGATCCAGATCGCCCGCAGCGCGCAGACGCCGGCGGTCGGCTCGGCGATCTTCGGCGCCGTCGTCGCCGGCAAGGCCCGTGGTGGTTGGGATAGCGTCGCCGAGGCGGCGACGGCGATGGGCGGCCTCAAGGAATTGAGCTTCACCCCCAATCCTGCCAATCGTGCTGTGTATGATCAATTGTTTATTGAATATCGCACCCTGCACGACTACTTCGGCCGCAGCAATGCCGTGATGAAGACCTTGAAGAAGTTGCGTCACCAATAACCACGGCGAAAGTTCCGCGGCTGGCTGAGCGCCTCATAATCGCGTGGAGCCCTGGATTCCGCGAGATCGTGAGGCTTTTTATTCAGCCCTGGCCCATCTCCGACAGGCTCCTGGGAGTCTGTCAAAGATCACCGCGCTAACCCGCGGTTCGTTAAATAAAAATCCCACCGTGCGCACGTACGCAGGGTGGGATCGTCGTTTTTACAACCAGGGTGGATCAGCCGATGGCGAGAATGCGCGCGATCAGATCGCGCTCGGACTTGCCAGCGACGTGCACGGCGAGAGCGATCTCGTCATCGAGCAGATCGGCAGCGGCAGTAGCAACGCGAACGAGGTCCGCACCGAGGCCGGCGCTCGCACTCTTACCAGCCTTGCGGCCGGGCTTGCGACCGGGCTTGCCTTTGACCTTGGCAACTTTGCCTTCGGCTTTGTCAGCCTTAGCGGCTTTGTCAGCCTTAGCGGCTTTGTCAGCCTTAGCGGCTTTGTCAGCCTTCGGAGTCCTGGCGGTCTTCGGCCCGGACAAGGCGGCGATGTCGACGCCGAGGAAGTCGGCATACTTCTTTGCCGTGGTGGCGTTGGGCTTCGATTTACCGGCAAGTACGCCGCGAATCGAAACAGTCGAGACGCCGATGGTTTTGGCCA
>JBILBP010000022.1:0-15696 GCA_044353645.1 Planctomycetota bacterium
GGACGTCAAAGCATCGATGACCACGACATTGCGGCCGTGGTTGCGGCCCTCAAAAGCGATTACCTGACCTGCGGCCCGGCGGTGGACGCCTTCGAGGCCGAGATCCGTCAGGTCACCGGCGCCAAGCACGCGATCGCGGTCTCCAACGGCACCAGCGCCCTCAAGCTGCTGTACCAAGCGGTGGGCATCGGCCCCGGCAAGCGCGTCGGCGTGCCGGCGCTGACCTTCGTCGCCACTGCCAGCCAGGCGCTGTTGCTGGGTGCGGAAGTGGTGCTTCTCGATGTCGATCCTGCGACCCTCAATCTCACCCCGGCGATTCTCGAGGCCTGTCGCGAGCACCTCGATTTCGTGGTCCCGGTGCACTTCGCCGGGCGCCTCTGCGACATGGCCGGCATCGCCGCCGTTGCCGCCCGTAAGGGTATCCGCGTCGTCGATGACGGCGCCCATGCTTTCGGTTCCACTTGGGGCGGCGCGGCCGAGGCCCCGAGCTGGCGCTGCGGCGATGGCCAATACAGCCTGGGTACGGCCTTGTCGTTCCACCCGGTGAAGAACATCACCACCGGCGAGGGCGGCGCGATCTGCGTCAACGATGACGCCACCGCCGCGACCTTGCGCAGCCTGCGGCATCACGGCATCCATCGCGATGGTTTCTACGGCGATCTCGCGGCCACCGAAGCCGCCGGTTTCTGGTACCACGAATTCCATCAGCCGGCGACCAATGAGCGCCTCTCCGACATCCAGGCGGCCCTCGGTGCCAGCCAATGCCGCAAGCTCGCGCGCTTCAAGCTCGCGCGCGCGGCGCAGGTCGAACGCTATCGCCAGGAATTGCCGGAATGGGCGGTGGCCCCGGTCGCGGCCCCCGAACAGCAACCGTTCTGGCACATCTGTTCAGCTCAGGTGGAATGGTCGGTCACCGGCCGTACGCGGGCGCAGATCCTCGGCGAAGCCCGCGCTGCCGGTATGTCGCTGATGGTCCATTACATCCCCTTGCACCACCAACCGGTCCTCGCCAAGGCTGTCCGCGCCAGCGATCTGAGCGGAGCCGATCGAGGGTATCCGGGGATCCTCTCGCTACCGTGCTATCCGGATCTGACCGCGGAGCAGCAAGGATGGGTCATCGCGTGGTTGCGGGGCTTGCAGGTTTAACAGGCTAGCGACCAGCAAGACCTGCAAGCCCGCTGGTCACGGCGTTGTCCAGATTTCCTCGCCAGTCCCCCATCATGTCCACCGGGTCTCACCCGATCACGGTCTCGTCTGCGAAAATGCCCCCCGCCGCAATCGCTGCCGGTCGTCCATTGCCGCTCAGTCCCAAGCCGCCAAAGGGCATATCGCTGCGGGCCCCGGCGGTACTGCGGTTCCAGCCCACCAGACCATAGGCGATTTGCGGTGCGAGATGGCGGAAGCGATCTTGATCCACGGTCCAAATGGCCGCCGATAGCCGATACGGGTTGCTGCCCATGCGCGCGATGGCCTCGGCTTCCTCATCGTAGACATCGACGATCAGGTACGGGCCGAAATGCTCTTCGCGATAGCGTGCGGAATCGCGCCCGGCCGCGAAGACTTGCAACAGCAACGGCTCGGCGAAGGCCCCCGTGCCCGCGAGTTCACCGGCAAGCAGGCGCCAGCCCGCATCCGGCGCCGCGAAAGCCCCCTGGAAGCGCTCGCGCTCGCCAACGCTGATCAAGGGTCCCATGGTCGACAAGGGCGTACGTCCCGGTCGCCAGTGGGCGTGGGCCGCAATCAGGCGGTTGATGAGCTCTTCGGCGCGTGAGCGCGGGACATGCACGATACGCGTCGCGGTGCAGCGTTGACCGGCCATGCGCCAGGCGCCATCGGCGAGCGCCGGCACCGCCAGCGTCAGGTCGGCATCGGTGCACAGCAGCGCCTGATTGACGCCACCGAGCTCGAGTGCCAGCACCACCTCCGGCCGTTTCGCGAGCTGCTGCGCCAGGGCCAGGCCCATGCGCCGTGAGCCGACGGCGGCAACGGTGGCGATCAGCGGGCTGCGCATCAGGGTGCGCACCGCCAGCGGGCCACCGATCACGACCTGGGCCTCGTTACCGAAGCCGGCCTCGTGCAAGCGCTGGCGGTACCACTCCGCGAGCGCCGGACAGCGCTCGCTGGGTTTGGCGATCACCGGACAGCCCATGGCCAGGGCCGGGACCACCAGGCCATGGAGCAGGTGCAGCGGAAAATTAAAGGGCCCGAGGCACAGCGCCGGTCCGCGCGGACGCCAGACGATCTGCGGTTCGCTGAAATTGCGCGGTAGGTTACGGACATCGGCGGCCAGGGGCGTGCGCTCGAGACCCGGACCGGTGGTGAGGGCGATCTTGCGCGGTAGCAGATCGATTTCCGCCTCGGCATCGGCACGCACCTTGCCGGCCTCGCGGATGAGCAGATCGATGGCCGCGGAGCGGTGGGCGGCGATCGCCACCGCCAGACGCTCAAGACGCTCGCGGGTCGCTGCCGGCGTCGGGCGGATTCCTGTCCACGCCTGGGCGGTGCGCGCCAGCACCTGCGCCAGTCGGCCATCGCTCGCACCCTGCCAGACGCAGGTTCCATCCCAGGGGCTGAGACTGGCCAGGGCGGTCATGCGGCGGGGATCTTCGCCGACAGCAGATACGTGCGCATGGCCGCCAGGGCGCGGGCCAGCTCACGGCTGCCGGTGATGTTGCCGGTGGCGGTGAGCAAGGCTTCGTCACGGGCGATACGGGCTAGCGCGGTGAGGAATGTGACCAGTCCGGAGACCCCATGCTGCGGATCTTCAACGAAGCTCATCATGCGGAAAATACGGAAACGCGCATCGGGCGGCTTGCGCAACAGCAGCAGCGGAAAGAGCGGAGCGTCGCGGACGTGCAGCAATTCCTTGGAGAAGGTCTTGGCGACCGCTTCCAGCGAACCCAGGCGCGCCTGATCAGCCGAGCCTTCGAGCTCCGGCCATTCAGCGATCCGCCCGAGGCAATCGCCGATGCGATTGAGACCTTCGGCGATGCCGCTGAGCTGTTCAAGCTGGGCGCGATGATCGCTGAGCCATTGACGGGCCTGGGCATCGAGGATTCGTTGCGATTTGAGGAACTGCTTGAAGCGCTGGAATTCCCGCCAATCGCCGAGCAGAAACAGATCGCGGGCGATGAGCACCTCGACGTGCGCGGCCTGGGGATCGTGGGGATTGGGGCGCAGACTGTGAGCCAGCCACGCTAGCACCCGCTCGCCGGCGTGGATGGTCGACTTGATCGAGACCTGGTTGTCGAAGACGTACTTGCGTTCGAGGTAGACGGGCTCGGTGATCTCCTTGGTCTGCATCACGAACAGCGGCTCTTGCAGCACCGGATGATGACGATTCTCGATCGTCCCGGTGAGCGTCAGCAGCTGATCTGCGAAGCCCAGACTGTTGATCATGCTCTCGTCGAGTACGGAACCTTTGGACATGAGAGCAGTATACCCCCGAAAGTTCGTCTATGCCAGACAACGACGGAAGAGATCGAGTATCAAGGTTTGCGTAAGCGCGGTACGTACCGGATCATAACGATTGCCTTCGTCGCGGATGAAGGCGTGCTGGGCATTGAATTCATGCCATTCGTAGGTGCGCTCGGCGGCTTCCAGGGCGGCCTGCACCTGCCGCCTGCCAGCTAGGGAGATGTGCGGATCCTGGCGGCCGAAGATCATCAGCAGCTCGCCCTGGATCTCGGCGCAACGTTCCAGCGAATCATCGGCGAGGCCGGCGCCGAGGGACTTCTTATGCAGGTCGGTGGGGTAGAGGCAGGCGGCGGCGGCGATCGCCGGCTGGAGGGCGCAGCGGAAGGCGAGATGCCCACCCAGGCACATGCCGGCAGCGCCCAGTCTGCCGCTGCACTGCCCATCGGCCTGCAGCCAAGCGATCACCGCCTGGGCATCGGCGTCGTAGGCGGCAAGGGATTTCGCGGTCTTATGGGCATTGCCACGGGCGCTGCCGTCGGGGGTATAGGGCAGGACGGTACCGGCCGGCTCGAGTTCGTGGTAGACTTCCGGCGCCGCCACGAGGTAGCCCTGTCCGGCCAGCCACGCGGCCGTGCGCCGTACCGGGCCGGTGAGCTGGAAGATCTCGCTGTAGAGGATGATCCCCGGCACCGTGCGCCCGGCGGGCATCGCTGGACGGAAGACATGCACGCGCATCGCGCCAGTGGGGGTGGCGAGATCGACGGTAGCCGGATCGGTCAGTAACATGCCAGGAGTAATACCACGATCTGACGCCGACCAATTGCAAAGCGAGCGCCATGGCCCACGTTCGGGACATGCTTCCAGACCCCGCTACCGAGACCACCGCCACCGCCACCGCCACCGCTGACCAGGTCATCTCCCGCCGGGGTCTGTTATTGGCCGGAATCGCCCTGGTGCTCACCGGTTGCACCCCGCGCTCCAGGGATCCGTTGGCCAATGTCCGCATGCGTCCTAGCGACCAGTCGGACCGTGGCCCGGTCGGGCGTGTGAATACCAGCACCAACAAGCCCAATGCGCCGATCAAGCCGCCGACGACCGTGGCCGGCAATGGCTATACCCTGGTCAAGCGCTCGGCGTGGACGAGCCAGGGCGTCAAGGGTAACAACAACCCCATGGGCACGGTGACGCGCATCACCATCCATCATACCGGTGAACACGGCAACTGGGCTGATATTTCCGACACCGAGATCGTGCAGCGCATCGACCGCTACCACACCAACGAAAAGAAGTGGGCTGCCATCGGTTACCATTACCTCGTGGGCAAGGACGGGCGCATCTATGAGGGCCGGCCGGTGGCCTATCAGGGCGCCCATGTCTCGACCCAGAATGAGAACAATCTGGGCATTTCGGTGATCGGTGATTTCACCGACCGACTGCCCTCCGAGCGTCAGCTCGCTGCCCTGCGTTCGTTCCTCGACGATCAGCGCCGTCTCTACGGCGTCGGCAAAGGTCGCGTTTACGGTCATCGCGATCTCAACCCCAGCCAATGCCCCGGTGAGGCGCTCTACGGCTGGGTCAGGCGTTACAAGACGTCCTTGTCCTGAGACCGGTGCTTGTCGACGTAAAGCGCCGGCTGCGCCGGGCGGCGAGCCGCCCAGATGGCGATGCCGATACCGATCACGAGCACTGGGATCGACAGCGCTTGGCCGGCGTTCATCCAGCCGAAATACGGCGGATGGCCGAAGTCCGGCTCGCGGAAGAACTCCCCAATAAAACGCACCACGGCGTACAACGTCAGCAGCACGCCGCTGGTCAGGCCTGGTTTCCGATGCCCTGCATGCACGGGCAGGATGATTGCCAGCAACAAGGCGCCTTCGAGCCCGGCCGCGTACAGCTGGCTGGGGTGGCGCGGCAGGTAATCGCCTGACAGAGGAAAGATCACCGCCCAGGGGACCTCCGTGGGTTTGCCCCACAGCTCGCCATTCACGAAATTCGCCAGGCGTCCGAGCATCACGCCCATCGGCGCCACGGCCGCGACTAGGTCAAAGAGCAGGGCCACCGGCACCCGCCGCTTTCGAGCATACAGCCAGCATCCCGCCATCAGGCCGAAGATCCCGCCGTGGCTGGCCATGCCGCCTTCCCACATGCGCAAGAGGTACAGCGGATCGGCAATGAAGTGCGGCCAGGCATAGAACAGGCAATAGCCCAGGCGACCGCCGACGATCATGCCCAGACCGCCATAGAGCGCGAAGTCCTGGGCGTCGCTGGTATTCAACGGGCAGCGCTGCCGGCGATGCCAGCGGATCAGCATCCCTACGCCATAGACTACGCCCGCGAGGTACGCCAGCCCATACCAGCGGATGGCGAGATTGCCCCAAAGGTGCAGGGCCACAGGGTCGAGATTGTGCACCCAATGATCAGCCATGATTGGTCAGCATCCCTGGAGAGGTAAAAGAGGTAATGAGCGACGGCTCAACCGAACCGTTTGTTGGGCACGGTGCGCCAGAACGTTGTCCGTCGGCGGATGATGTTGCCGATGGTGGTGACGCTCCTCTTGCGATCACCGGCCTCGAGCAGACCGAGCAGGCTTTCCGCGAGTTCCTCGTACGTGTCGAGGCGGCGGGTCGGATCGCGGGCGAGCATCGCGGCGAGCAGGTCCGACAGCCGCCGATCGATGTTCGGCAGCAATTCATGGGCGCGCGGCGCGTCCATTTCCAAACGCAGGCACATGAGCCGGAGCGGATCCTCGTCGACGAATGGCGGACGCCCGGTGAGGACGTGGAAGAAGGTCGCGCCAAGCGCATAGATATCGCTACGCCGATCGACGCCGGCATGTCCGCCGCGGACCTGCTCTGGGGCAATGTAGCTCGGCGTGCCCACGACCACGTCCTCGGGCACGCCGGTGGCTCGCGAACGCGACTTAGCCAAGCCGAAATCAGCCAGCTTCACCTGATGAGCGGTGGTCAGCAGGATATTTTCCGGCTTGAGGTCGCAGTGCACCAGGCCGAGGGTGGCGTCAGCGTATGCGAGGGCCTCGGTGACCTGCAGGAACAAGGGCAGGGCCTCCTCGGTATCGATCCGCTTGCGTTCGTTCAAGAGCCGCGACAGCGACGGGCCGTTGATGTATTCGACGATCAGGTGCGGATGGCGGGCGGCGTCATCGAAATCGTAGAGGCGGACGATATTAGGGTGGTTCAGGCGCGCCAAGACCTGGGCTTCATTGATGGTCAGGGCAAGGTGGTGCGAACGGCCGTCCTCCTGCATCAGAACTTTGACCACGACCTCGACATCGAGCGCCTGATGATGCGCGAGATAGACCACCGAGCTCGCTCCGTGGCCGATCTCCTTGAGGAGCCGGCAACGGCCGATGACTTCGCCGATCTGCGGAGGATTGAAGGCTGCGATCCGATCGGTGGCCGGCACGTTCGCGGCCGCGCTCGCGGATGGCTCCTGGGCATCAGGCTTCCGGGCCGGGTGCGCCGCGACGCGCAGGCACTCGACCTCGGCGATGACCTTGGCGATCGAATCGAGGAGGAAGGTGGTGTCGTGGGTAATGTTGCGCGGCGGCTGTTCGACGATGGCTTCGAGGACGAAGCTACCGGCACCCAGCAGCATCGCCCGGGTCAACGCCGTGGCTCCGAGCAGATCGCCATAGAAGGCGGCGCGGATGTTCCCTTGCCGGAGATGGATCTGGGCTTTCGCTAACGTGCCGTCGACGAGGCCTTCGCAGCGCACCAGGCCCGAGGCCTGGGTGCGCTGCAGGAGGCGGAGCACCGGCAGGAGATCGCCGACTGCCAAGGTGCCGCAAAAACGCGTCGGTTGGACGATGCGTCTGCTCACCGAGCCTTCGTCAGCGGCCGGTTTCGTGACCGGCGCGGCATTCATCGACGAGGGCGTGTCTTGCATGGGAAAGGAAGAGAGGGGGTATCACATGCTGACGATGACCGATTTCCAGTGCTAACCGCGTCGCGGTCGAGGTCGCTCAGCAACGCAGCTTGGCGACCAGCTGACGCAGGTCACTACCGACCCGGGCAAGCTCATGGGCGGCGATGCCGACGCTGCGTGAGCCCTTGGTCGTGGCCTCGGCAGCGCCGGCCACGGTTCCGATCGAGATCGCGATCTCGGAACCGCCGCGGGCCGCATCCTGCACCGTGCGGGTGATCTCGGCGGTGGTCGCCGACTGCTCTTCGACGGCGCTGGCGATGGTCTGCGTCGCATGATTGATCTTTTCGATGATGGCGGTGATCGCGCTGATCGAAGCGCTGCTGGCCTTGGACTCGGTCTGGATGGCGGTGATGCGCTTGGCGATGTCTTCGGTGGCGGCGGCGGTCTGCCGGGCGAGGGTCTTGACCTCGTTGGCGACCACCGCGAAGCCCTTGCCCGCCTCTCCGGCCGAGGCGGCTTCGATGGTGGCATTGAGCGCCAGCAGGTTGGTCTGTTCAGCGATGGCGGTAATGGTCTTGACGACCTCGCCGATTTCATCGGAGCTCACTGCCAGGCGGCCGATGGTCGCCCGCACCTCATTGGCGGCGCGTACCGCATCACCGGCGACGCGGGCGGCTTCGCCGGTTTGGCTGGCGATCTCATGGATCGATGCCGACAGCTCGGTGGTCGCCGAGGCCACGGTGGCGATGTTGGCCGAGACCTGTTCGGCGGCATTCGACACCGCTCCGGCCTGGGAGGCGGTGGTCTCGGCATTGCCGGTCATGGTACTGCTGGTGCTTTGCAGGCCCAGCGAGGAGGTCTCGAGTTCGCCAGCGCGGGCGGTGACGCCCAGTAACAGCCCGCTTACGGTCACGCGCATAGTCTGCAGGGCCTTTGACATGTCGCCGAGCTCATCCCGGCTGCTGATGTTCGGGGCGGTCGTCCAATCCCCGGCCGCCATGCGCTCGAGGGCGGTGCGCATGAGCACTACCGGCCGCGACAGCCGGCCGCTGACGAATAGTCCGAAGGCCAGCAGGGCAACGATGGCGATGACCGTAGCCGCGAGCAAGGACTGCAGATTCTCCTGCTGATAAACCTCGCGTTGCGCACCGAGGTTCTTGATCGCCTCAATGCAGGCATCGGTCACCGCTCCGAGGTCGGTTTCGGCATTTTCGAAGGCCCTCTGATAGTCGGGGATCAGGGCCAGGGCCTTGGCCCGATCGGTCTTGGCGGTGACGAAAATCTGTTCGGCGGATTTGATGTAGGCCTCGATCTTCGGTGTCGCGCTTTCGAGGAGGGTGCGGATCTCGGGGGACAGGTCGAGCTTGGAGTTGGTCTCGACCACGCCCCTGAAGGTAGCCGCATGGGTCTCGAAATCGCCGGTGGCTTGCTCCAGGTTTTCGGAGGTATCGGTAATCTGCATCGACAGTACGTCGCTACGGATCGCATCGTGCATCATGTCGCCTTCCTCATGATTGATGAGGGCGGCATTGGCGACGAGCAGATGATCGAGTAAGCGTCCCAGGCGTACCTGCTGCCAAAACGACATGCCGGCAAAGCCGACGAGGATGAAAAATGCCAGGACCACCAGCCCTAGGACCTGAAAACGAATAGTTAGACGCATGGTAAGCCAGCGTACCATATGAAATCGTACTGCGTCAAATGGCAAACCCGCGACGGCGGTCGCGGGTTTATGTAAAGGCCGCACGCCGCACGCTGTCGGCGGGCCGCACCTGCGATTTTTAGTTCACGTACGCAGGCTGAGCGAGTGTCCATCGTGGCCGGCGGGAACGCTGCTGACCTGGGCATGCTCATCAGGGATCTGCTGCCAGGCTTCGCGCAGGGTGGCGATGATCGGCAGGAGCTGGCCGATGAGCAGGGCATCCTTGCGCAGGTTCGACTCGACCGTCTTGATGATCAGGAACAGATACAGCTCCTTGAGCTGGCCGGCGAGCTCACCGCCCTGATCGAAATTGAGCGTCGCCAGCAGCTCGCTGAAGATTGCTTTCGCTTTCTGGCAGTTGGCGTGGGCCATCTCGTACTGCTTGTTGTGCATCGCTGCCTGGGCCTGGATCAGGAAGCGTTCAGCCCCTTGATACAAGCGCACGATGAGGTCCCGTTGTGGGATGGTCTGCAGTTCGGCACTGCGATAGGCGGCGTAAGCATTGGCGGCACCCATGGCGCGCTCCTTGTGCTGGTGATCGTAATCCATCATCGGTCCTGCGCGGGGAAGCTTGAGCGGCGGCTTTTACGGTGCGGATTTCTCGAGGCCCTTGACCTGGCTGGCAATGAATTGCCCCATCGAATTCGAGGCCTGGATGGATTTTTCCATGGCCAGGAACTGGGTCTGATAGCGCTTCTTGCGGATGGCCAGACGCGCGTCATTGGCATCGATGGATTTGGTCAACGACGAAACGCTGCCGTCGAGGGCCGCCTGGACATTGGCGAGGGTGCCGGTGCCACCGTCGGTCATCTGCTTGACGCGTTCGCTGGCCAGCTGGGCGATGCCCTTGTTGACCGTGACTGTCGCCCCGCTCACCAGCGCGCTTGAGGTGATGCTCAGGCGTAGGCCCTCGGCCGCGGTGCCGGTGGCGCCGGTGAGGGTCTGGCCGGTGCCGACGGCGTTGACGCCATTGATCGTCCCCACCACATCCTGGCCATAAGCGAGCGCCGAACTCAGTTTCAACACCGAGTTGGCGGCAGCGGTGTCGCTGGCGGCGTCAGTGACCTGGATCGTCGAGGAGACCCCGTAGCCGACGCCGGTCAAGGACAGCCGAGAGCCGTCGAAGCCCACCGTCACGCGGTCCGAACCGAGGGTAATCTTCTGATCGAGCACCGTCTGCAGATGCTTGGCGAGATTCGCGCCGCTGTACGAACCATTGGCGAGGGTGATCTGATAGGCCCGGCCATTCACCTTGAGGTTTAACGTATGATTGCTGTCGGTGAGCGTGAGCACCGGGGTGGTGATATCGACCGGCGCCGTCACCAGGGCTGCGCCGGTAACCTGGGCCTGCTGGGCGATCTGGCTGGTGCTGACCACGAACGGCGACGTGGTCACCGTCTTCGGCGTCATGCTTCCGAATTGGACATTCGAATTCGAGCTCACGCCGCTATTGGCGAAGACCTTGGCTACTCCGCTGGGGTTGGTGGTCATCTTGCTCAGGAAGACGCCCTCATCGAGGGACAGCTTGCCGGTACTGCGATCGATGGTCATGCCCAACGAGGTCAGCGTCGACATCGAGGACGTGCCACCGGAGGCCGACGAGAGCAGGGATTGCGTGAGCGTGGCGACGCCGTTGCGGACCGTGCCGTCGGCAAACAACGATCCGGCGACCTTCGTCGTGCCATTGTACGAGGCGTTGTCGGTCATGAACTGGACGATGTTATTGTAGCTGGCGACGAAGGACTTGGCCGCGCTCATGGCCGCTGTGCCATCGACGCCGACGGTTACCGTCGACGTCCCTGGCGCCACTACCTTGAGCTCAACACCTTGGAGCACGTTTGAAAAGGTATTCGAGGCCTGGGTCACGGTGAACGCGCCCGAGCCGATCTTCAGCTGCGCGTCGACCGCCGCCTGCAGCACCAGCATCGCCTGCGGATCGGGCACGCCGGGTGAGCTCTCGCTGCCGGGTGCGGTGAACAGGGAACTCAACGCGCCGCCACCGGTCACCGACACGGCATTGGCGACACCGGTATTGGCGCTGGTCATCAGCAGGCGGTAGCCGGTACCGTCGTTGAGCACCGAGGCGCTAACGCCGGCGGAAGCGGCATTAATCGCCTGGGCGATGCCATTGAGCGAGGAATTGGCGGCATCGATGGTCAGCGTCGTGACCGCGCCGCTGCCGAGCTGCAGATTCACCGTCCCGGCGCCGAGCGTCGCCGTCGCCGTCGTTTGCACCCCGGTTGCCAATTGCTTGGCCTTGGCCAGGTTCACGACTTCGAATTGATAGGTCCCGGCGGTGGCGGCGGTGGTGGCGGTAGCGGTCAGTGCCGAGGTATTCGAGGACAGCGCCTGACGCGAGGTGTACAATGAGGGCGCATTCAACGCCGCCAGATCGAGCTGATGCGAGAGCATACGAGTGTTGAGCAGGCGCACCGCATCGAGGCGCGTCTGAAAAGTTCCGCGGCGCGTCTCCATGAGCGCCGTTGACGCCCGATCGGCCTTGATGAAAGCATCGATGATGCCCGCCGAGTCGATGCCCGAGGCCAAGCCTGAGACCGAGGTCGAAGCACCTGTTGCGCTTGAGACAGGCATGGGAACCGCCGTTAGGCCTTCTGGTTGATGAAGGCACCGACGAGTGCGTCGATCCGCTCGCGTAGGTCGAGCACCTCCTGCGAGGGAATCTGGCGGATGACCTGGCCCTGGTCGCCGACGATCTTCACCAGCAGGGTCTTGCCGCTGTCATCGACGCTGAAGTCCAGCTGTCGGCCGCTCGCGACCTCGATCACCTGCTTGATGTGCGCGATCGCCGCCTGCAGCTCATTGGCCGAGGGCGCGTCATCGGCGACGAGCAGCGACTCTTCGGTGCCGGCGACCTCCCGCTGGCGGGCGGCTGCGACTTGCAGGTGCAGATCTTGGCGGCTCTGGGCAGGGCGTGTGGTGTCGGCGACCTGCGTCGCCATGAGGGCATCGATTCGAGTCATGATAGACCTCGTCATCCGAAAAAGGCAATTGTTGAAAGAGAACTCTTGGCTGCCATTGTCGGCCGTGGGCATGGCGACTTGAGTTTCATTTTTCCACATCCTCGGCGACCTCGTACTTTTGTTGCAAACGTTCCGCTGCTATGCGGACGCATCGCCCGCAGCAAAACGTAAACGCGGAAAACATGCCAAAACATTACAAAGAAGAGCTCAAGTCGCGGCGACCAGTGCCGAAGCTGAGGCAGAGGGGAACGGTACGTCGCCGAACTCCTGTCCCATGCGGCACGGATGCTGCATCCACGGCTCTCCCCCACGGAGGAATCATGAGCCTACGTATCAATCACAACATCGCTGCCGTCAACGGCCATCGCAATATGGTCAAGAACGATGCGATGGTCTCTAAATCCCTGGAACGTCTCTCAAGCGGCCTACGCGTCAACAAAGCCGCCGATGATGCTGCCGGCCTGGTCATCTCCGAGCAGATGCGCGCTCAGCTCTCCGGTCTCAACCAGGCCGTCGCCAACAGCGAACAGGCGGTGACCCTGGTGCAGACCGCTGAAGGCGCGTTGGATGAAACCAACAGTCTGTTGAATAAAGCCCGCAGTCTCGCCCTGCACGCCGCCAACGAAGGTCTCAATGATCAGAACGCGGTGATCGCCGACCAAGGCGAACTCGACAACATCATCGATTCGGTGACGCGTATCTCGTCCACCACCCAGTTTGGCACCAAGAAGCTCCTCGATGGTTCGCTGGGCTCGGCTTCCTCGAAGTTGAGCGGCCTGCAATCGGTGCAGCTCGGTGGTGATTATGCCTCCAAGCTTGCCGGCGGGACGGTGGTCAAAGGCTTCAATACCCTGCAGGTCACGGCCCAGGCGACTCAGGCTTCGGCGGTGGTGACCATGGCCGGCGCCGCCGACATTTTTTCGGGCGGAACCCTGGCGGCCGCCACCGGCACGGATGTGGTGCAAAGGGCTTTCTCGATCTCGATCAATGGCTCACAGCTGACGATCGCCTCGGGCAGCACCAAGAATCAGCTGGTTCAGCAGATCAACGCCATCGGTGCCAAGGTTGGCTTCACCGCTACCCTGACCGGATCGGCCACTGGCGGGACCTTGGGCGATATCGTGCTCCAGGCCAAGGACTACGGCGCCCAGACCACCTTCAACGTGCAGTTCGTCTCGGGTGCCACCGGGGCTTCGACGGTGTCCGCGGCGCAGACCGCCGGCGTCGACATGGCCGCCACCTTGTACCTGTATTCGGGTGGCAACGGTGTCGGCGGTACCGCCACCACCGGTTCCACGCAGACCCTGTCCCTTGCCGCCTCAGGCAACGGCCTGCGCTTGGTCGATGGCAAGGGTGCCGTACTGACCTTCAACGCCGCCGTCGGCATCGTTACCGGCGCTGCCGGTTCAGGTGGCGTCTACTACGGTGCAGTCGACAGTACCAAAGGCGGGGCGACCTTCCAGATCGGTGCTAATGTCCAACAAACCGCGACCGTCGCCCTCGGCAGCTCGAGTGCCAATGACATCGGCACCGCCGCCTCCGGCACGTACTCGAGCCTTGCCCAGCTCAAGGGCTCGTCACTGGTCAGTGGCAATGCCCAGGAAGCCTTGAAAGTCATCGACAAGGCTATCGACGACGTCACCACCGCTCGTGGTGCTCTGGGTGCCTTCCAGGCCAATACCCTGGAAACCTCGCTCAACAGCCTGCGCGTCACCCAGGAAAACCTGACGGCTGCGGAGTCCACCATCCGTGACGTCGATTTCGCCGCGGAATCGTCGCAGTTCACCAAGAACAATATCCTCGTGCAGGCGAGCACGGCGATGTTGGCGCAGGCCAACCAGCTGCCCCAGAACGTGCTCAAGCTCCTCGGCTAAGCACGCTCGACCGATGAGGGCTTCCGCAACGCGGAGCCGTGACGACCCCCAGCGGATTATCCGCTGGGGGTCGTTGTTGTATCAGCCTTCCCGCCCCTAGGGGGTCGTTGCTGACCACCCACTAGCGCATGGGGTGGCTGGGATTGGCATGCAGAATGCGTTGGTGTCATCCGTCAACACGCGGCTCCGGCTCGGAACCACGCCGCTATTCCGGAGGACGACATGAGCTTACGCATCAATAACAATATCTCCGCGCTCAACGGCCATCGCAATATGGTCAAGAACGACGCGGCGGTTTCCAAATCTCTCGAACGGCTCTCCAGCGGCATGCGCATCAATCGCGCCGCCGATGATGCCGCCGGGCTGATCATCTCCGAACAGATGCGCGCCCAGCTCACTGGCTTGCAGCAAGCCCTCGCCAACAGCGAACAGGCGGTGACCCTGGTGCAGACGGCGGAAGGTGCGCTCGATGAAGTCAGCAACCTGCTGAACAAGGCCCGCAGCCTGGCGATCCATGCGGCCAATGAAGGCCTCAACGATCAGAACGGCTTGGTGGCCGATCAGAGCGAGCTCGACAACGTCATCGACTCGATCAACCGCATCGCTGCCAACACCCAGTTCGGCACCAAGAAGCTGCTCGATGGCTCGATGGGTTCGGGGACCTCGAACAACCCTGGTATTAGCTCGGTGAAGCTCGGAGGTGACTATACTTCGAAGATCGCCGCCGGCACCGCCGTCAAAGGCTACCATACCTTGCAGATCACCTCGGTAGCCACCCAGTCCTCGATCGACCTGACCATGGGCGGGGCCGTCGACGTCTGGTCGGGTGGTTCGCTCGCCGCCGCCAGCGGTGCCGACGTGGCGCAGAAGGCCTTCACGCTTTCGATCAACGGCGCCAAGGTCGCGATCACCTCGGGAACCACCAAGAACCAGTTCATCCAGCAGATCAACGCCGTGGGTGCGACGGTGGGTTTCACCGCCTTCAACACCGGTGCCGAAGCCTCCAGCGGCCTGGGTAACATCACGCTCAAGATGGGCGCCTACGGCAGTCTTGCGACCTTCGACATCCAGTTCGTCGGCGGTGCGACCGGAGCCTCGACGGTGGGCAGCGCCAACAGCGTCGTTGGCATGAATGCTGCCGCCACCTTGTACGTCTACTCCGGTGACAGCGGTCCCGGTGGCGCGGCGAGCTCGGGTGCGACCCAGCAGATCACTTTCACCTCGTCGGGTAACGGCCTGCGCCTAGTCTCGGCCGGCGGCTCGTCGATCGTCCTCGCCGCTCCGCTGGGCATCAGCTCCGGTGCCGGTGGCAACAGCGGTTACTACTTCGGCGCCATCGACGGCACCACCGGCGGGGCGACCTTCCAGATCGGTGCCAATGTCAACCAGACGGCGACCGTCGAATTGGGTGGCGTCACCGCCAGTCAGATCGGATCGGGCGGCAGCGGCACCTACGCCAACCTCTCCCAGCTGCGCGGCTCGGCGCTCATCTCCGGCCAGGCGCAAGAGGCCTTGAAGGTCATCGACAAGGCCATCGACGATGTCACCACCACCCGTGGTAATCTTGGTGCCTTCCAGTCGGCGACCCTCGAAACCACGCTCAACAGCCTGCGCGTGACCGAGGAGAACCTGACCACCGCCGAAAGCACCATCCGCGATGTCGATTTCGCCGAGGAATCCGCGCGCTTCACCAAGAACAACATCCTCGTGCAGTCCTCGACGGCGATGTTGGCGCAGGCCAACCAGCTGCCGCAGAATGTCCTCAAGCTGCTGCAGTAAGAGCTTTCTGCGGTAAGAGCCTTCTGCGGTAAGAGCCTTCTGCCATAAGAGCTTGCTG